>CAZBMT010000058.1:0-2923 GCA_964492645.1 uncultured Cyanobium sp.
GCGGGGGCCGCCCGCCGGGCCGATGTGGTGGCCCTCTGTCTGAGCGACGACGCGGCAGTGGCGGCGGTGCTCCTGGGTGAGGGGGGTGACGCTGCCGACGCCGCCGTGGCCGGACTGGCGCCCGGGGCCCTGGTGGTCGATTTCTCCACCATCGCTCCGGGCACCTCCCGGGCCATGGCCACCGCCCTGGCCGAGCGCGGCGTGGCCTATCTGGATGCGCCGGTGACCGGCGGCACCGAGGGCGCCCGGGCCGGAACCCTCTCGGTGCTGGTGGGGGGGAGCGCCGACGACCTGGAACGGGCCCGACCGGTGCTCGAGGCGGTGGGCGGCCGCATCGGCCATTGCGGGCCGGTGGGGGCGGGCCAGGCGGCGAAGGCCGTCAACCAGGTGCTTGTCGCCGGCAGCTACGCGGCGGTGGCCGAGGCCCTGGCCCTGGGGCAGCGTCTCGGCCTGCCGATGGAGGAGGTGCGGCAGGCGCTGCTCGGCGGGGCCGCCGGCTCCTGGGCCCTGGAACATCGCGGCGGCGCCATGCTGCGGGGCGAGTTTCCGCTCGGGTTCCGCCTGCGGCTGCATCGCAAGGACCTGGCGATCGCCCTGGAAGCCGCCGCCGGGGAGCTGGAACTGCCGGTGGCCCGCCTGGTGGCGGCGATGGAGGACGAGCTGATCGCCGCCGGCCATGGCGACGAGGACGTCTCGGCCCTGGCCCGCTGGTTTTCACCCGGGGCCGAAGCAGGTTCAGCCGCCTGATCGATCATTCCGGTGAGGCCTGACTGGCGCCATGGCCACTCCCTATGCTTCCTCCCAGGAGCAAATGCATCGTGGCATGAAAATCGCCTGCGTGATGATGCAGAAGGACGAAACGATTCTTTTGGATCCATGGATTCGTTATCATTCAGATCTGGTCGGATCCGGAAATCTCTACATCCTCGATAATGGCTCCACAGCCCCCTCCGTGATTCGATCCCTGCGGCAGGCAGAACTGGATGGAGTCCATGTGCTGTGGGACTATCGGAGTCGTCGTGATTATCTTGAGCGAGGACCGCTGATTGTTGAGCTGATTCAGAATTTTGATCGGGAAGGCTGTTTCGATTTCTACTTTCTGCTCGATTGTGATGAGTTTCTTGCTTGTCATACCGGTGTCGGTCCATCCTGCCAACGCCAGGACATTGAGGCGGTGCTGCGGCCCTTTCTAGGCTGTCAGGAGGTTCTTGTCATTCAGTACAAATACTGGCATAATCCCTGTCGGAAAAACTTCTACTCCATCACGAACTCCAGCAGGAAGTGCTTTTTTGCCCATGGCTCCTGTGAATTCCTTGACCATGGTTTCCATCATGGGCGCTCGAAGCTTGGCAAGAATGATCAGTCGACTGGCATTGTCTTCTTCGAATTTCACTACAAGCCTTACCGACTGCACCGAATCAGTAGCAGACAGCATCTTTGCGGGGTCATGGACGACTTCTCCAGGCGTTCCCTGCGCGCTTATCGTGCGAAGGGCAAATACGCGCATCACTGCGCAGAAGACCTGCTAAAGGGAAAGTACGATTTCGTCCGATCATTCCTTGGTGCGCAGTGTGAGTTGGAAATCCCGTGGCTGCTTGCCACCTTTGACCGGCTCGGGATTGACCATGGGGCGCTGTTCGAGCGACAGCCACCGATCCCGTCGGGTCTATGGCTCTTTCTGCTCAGGATGCGGCAGACCTTCATGCATGGCGTCGATGGTGGGCTCGACGTCATGCGTCGGGGGGTCAGCTTCCTGCGGCGGCAGGCAGCCCGCAGGGCAAGAGCCATGGGGCATCTGATCCGGCGCCTGGCGGGTTTCCCCTGAGGTAGCTGTTCAGGGGGCGGGATTGCTCATGACGAACTTCGTCGCCGCTGAACCCTTGCCGGCAGCTTGATTCCCGGTTGCAACTCAGGCAGAGGCCGCCTGTGATGGGCAGCCCTCCTGCCGGGATTCCAGAAGCGGATTGGCTGGCAGCACCCGCCAGCTTCAGAACGCTCATCCTCGCTCAGCAACAGGAGATTCAGACTCTTGGGCAGGAGAACGATGAGCTCCGCAGCCAACTCACCGCCCTGGCTACCGGGTTAGCCAGCCTGCGGGAGCGGATCGGCCGCAGCTCGCGCAACTCCTCCAGGCCTCCGTCCAGTGACGGCTCTGGGTTGAAGCCGTCGGAGCGACCCAAGGGCAGTGGCCGCAAGCGCGGCGGCCCGCCGGGCCATCCCGGATCCGAGCCGGAGCGGCTGCCGATCGAGCGGGTGGATGAGGTGGTGCAACACCACCCCGATGCCTGTCGCCGCTGCGGCCACCCTGTTGCACGGCGAGGATCCGGATCCGTTGCGCCATCGGGTGATCGAGATCCCGCCGATCACAGCCGTGGTGATCGAGCACCGGCTGCATCGCCTGGTCTGTCCCGGCTGCTCCACCAGCACCTGCGCCACGCTGCCGGCGGCTGTGGAGGCCAGTCACTACGACCCCCGGCTCAGTTCCCTGGTGGGCCTGCTGGGCAGTGTCTTCCCCCTGAGTTTCAGCAAGACCCAGGCGCTGCTCCAGCAGGTGGTGGGGGTGGCCATCAGCCGCGGGGAGATTGCCACGATCCGCCAGCGCCTGAGCGCAGCCCATGCAGAAGGCCCTGTCCTTTGCCCGTCGGCAGCCGGTGGCCTTTGTGGATGAAACCGGCGCCCCCACCGGCAACGCCGACGGCAACAATCCCTGCGCCAGGCGGGGCTGGCAGTGGGTCATGGTCACCGCTGTGGTGACGGTGTTCATCCAAGGCCTGAGCCGCTCGGCGACAGCAGCCACCGAACTGCTGGGCCTCGGCTTTGGCGGAATCGTGGTGAGCGATCGCTTCTCGGCTTCCAACCACCGGCCCACCCAGCAGCGGCAGCTCTGCTGAGCCCATCTGATCCGTGATCTGACCGCCATTGG
>CAZBMT010000058.1:3023-9742 GCA_964492645.1 uncultured Cyanobium sp.
TGGGCCAGCACGGTGCGCTCATGCCAGAAGCTCCTGAAGGTGGCTGATGCGTTGTGGACCTTCCTGGACATTGGGGCAATCGAGCCCACCAACAACGCTGCCGAGAGAGCCTTGCCTCCGGCCGTCATCCAGCGCAAGCTCAGCCATGGTGTCCAGTGGGCCACCGGCGCCGTCTGCAGGGCACGCCTGCTCACCCTCGCCACCACCCTCAGACAGCAGGGAAGGGATCTCTTGCAGTTTCTGGAGCAGGCCTGGAATGCCCAACATCACGGCGGGGTGATGCCATCCCTGCTGCCGGATCCCTGAATTCGGCGACAAGGAACACGGCTGCATGATCGCTCAGCGATCAGCAAGAAGGCGTGTAGTCCTGCGCCGGGGCGTTACGACCCCTGAACGCATGCCCCCTGAAAATCCCTTCCACCGACTGCTGGTGGAGCCACCTCCCACGGCACCTCGGACCCGATGGGTACGGTGGGCCCCAGTCCGCCAGGGGGCATTCTCCGGGACGCCGCTGCCATGCCGGAGCACCTTCCCACCGCTGCGATCGAACTGCGAGGGCTGGGCAAGCGCTTCCAGGAAGGGGAGACTGAGAGGGTGGTGCTCGCGTCCGTCGACCTCTCGATCCCCCCCGGCCAGTTCGTGGTCCTGCTGGGCCAGAGCGGCAGCGGCAAGAGCACCCTCCTGCACCTGATCGGCGGCATTGACACCCCCTCCTCCGGCAGCGTGGGCATCGGTGGGGTGGACCTCACGGCCCTTGACGAGCGCAACCGCACCCTGTTCCGCCGCGACCACATCGGCTTCATCTTCCAGTTCTTCAATCTCATCCCCACCCTCTCGGTGCTGGAGAACGTCACCCTGCCCGGCGAGCTGGCGGGGCGGTCCCGGCCGGCCCTGGAGGCGGCCGCCCGCGATCTGCTCGCCCGGGTGGGGCTGGCCGATCGCGCCGCCACCAGGCCCGACCGCCTCTCCGGCGGCCAGCAGCAGCGCGTGGCCATCGCCCGCGCCCTGCTGCATCAGCCCCTGCTGATCCTGGCCGACGAACCAACCGGCAACCTCGACGAACACACCGGCGAGCAGGTGCTGCAGTTGCTGATCGACCTCACCCGCCAGCAGGGCCGCACCCTGATCATGGCCACCCACAACGGGGCCATCGCCGAGCGGGCCGACCGGGTGCTGCGGGTGCAGGACGGCCACCTGCTCGAGTCATCCCCCCCTGCCGCTGCGGTGGCGGCATGAGCCAGGGGGATGCACGGCCCGTGGTCCGCAACGGGCCCCTGTGGCGTCTTGCGGCCCGACGCTGGCGCCGCCGCCCGTTCCAGTACCTGCTCTGCATCCTGGGCATCGCCCTGGGGGTGGCGATGCTGGTGTCGATCGATCTGGCCAGCGGTTCGGCCCAGCGGGCCTTCTCCCTCTCCACCGACGCGATCACCGGCCGCACCACCCACCGCCTGGTGGCGATCGGGCCCGCTGGCGTCCCCGACGCCACCTTCGTGGCGCTGAGGCGCCGCTTCCCGGAGATCCCCGCCGCGCCGGTGATCGAGGCCTACGGCCGGGCCGAGGAGCTGGACGGCGAACTGCTGCGGCTGGTGGGGGTGGATCTGTTCAGCGAGGCGCCCTTTCGGGGCCTGCTGGGCGGTGACGGTGATCGCCAGGGGGGCGGCGGCCAACCGGGCGGCAGGGGCTTCGTGCCCTTCCTCACCGAGCCCGGCACGGCCGTGATCGCCGCCGACACCGCCGCGCGCTTCGGTCTCCACCCCGGCGCCGCCGACGCCTCCGGCACCCTCCATCTTGACCTGGGCGGGCGGACGTCGGCCCTGCGGCTGGTGGGCAGCGTCAGCAGTGATTCGGCCCTGGAGCGCCGGGGCCTGGAGACCCTGCTGCTGGTGGACATCGCCACCGCCCAGGACCTGCTCGCCCCCGCCGGCGCCGCTGCGGCCCCGGCCCTGAGCCACATCGATCTGATCCTGGAGGGCCCCGCCCAGGAGCAGGCCATCCGCACCTGGCTGCCGGCCGGGCTGAAGCTGGAGGCGGCGGCGGCCCGCGGCAACGCCGTGCAGCAGATGACGGCCGCCTTCGAGCTCAACCTCACCGCCATGAGCCTGCTGGCCATGGTGGTGGGCATCTTTCTCATCTACAACACGGTCACCTTCAGCGTGGTGCAGCGCCGCGGCCTGTTCGGGGTGCTGCGCTGCCTGGGGGTGACCCGGGGCCAGCTGTTCACCCTGATCCTGGGGGAGGCGGCCCTGTTCAGCCTGGTGGGCTCCCTGCTGGGCCTGGCGCTGGGGGTGCTGCTGGGGCGCACCGTCGTCGGCCTGATCACCCAGACGATCAACGACTTCTACTTCGTGGTGTCCGTGCGGCAGATCAGCCTGTCGGGCTTCACCCTGGCCAAGGGGATGGTCGTGGGGGTGGCGTCGGCCCTGGTGGCCTCGGCCCTGCCCGCCTGGGAGGCGATGGCCACCCCGCCGCAGATGACCCTGCAGCGTTCCAGCCTCGAGGCCGGCTGGCAGCGGCTGCTGCCCTGGTTCCTGCCGGCGGCCTTGCTCAGCGGCGGCCTGGGGGTGCTGCTGCTCCGCTGGGACAGCCGGGACCTGGTGCCCGCCTTCGCCGGCCTGTTCGCCCTGCTGATGGGGGCCGCCCTGCTGATGCCGCCGGTGCTGGCCACCGCCATGGCGGCCCTGGGCAGGGCCGGCGGCGGCCTGGGGGTGGTGGCCCGCCTCGCCCCCCGCGACATCCTGCGCTCCCTCAGCCGCACCGCGGTGGCCGTGGCGGCCCTGATGGTGGCGGTCTCGGTGATCGTGGGGCTCTCGATCATGATCGGCTCCTTCCGGGGGACGGTGGTCACCTGGCTCGACCAGACCCTCCAGGCCGACCTGTTCGTCTCCCCGCCCAGCACCACGGCCAACCGGGTGCTGGGCAAGGTGGATCCCGCCGTTGTCTCATCCATCGCCGGCCGGTCCGATCTGCGGGCCCTGGTCACCTTCAACAGCTTCGACGCGCATCTGGTCGACCAGGACCGGAACATCACCCTGATCGCCGCCGGTGGCGACATCTCCGCCGGCCGGCGCCCCTACGCCTGGATCCGCCCGGGCGTCGACGATCCCTTCGCCGCCCTGGCGGCCCGCGAGGGGGTGATCCTCTCCGAGGCCGTTTATCTGCGCGATGGCCAGGGCGCCATCCCGGAGCAGGTCAGGCTCGAAACCCCTGACGGCGAGCGCAGCTTCCCGGTGGTCGCCGTCTTCTACGACTACTCCTCCGACCGCGGCAGCGTGCTGATGGACCGCTCCCAGGTGGCGGAGCTCTGGCACGACGACAACGTCGCGTCCCTGGGGCTGTTCCTCGCCCAGGGCGTGGAGCCCGAGGCGGTGGCCGCCGACCTGCGGGAGGGCTTCCGCAGCCGCCAGAGCCTGCTGGTGCAGACCAACGGCGCCCTGCGGCAGGGATCGCTGGAAATCTTCGATCGCACCTTCGCCATCACCGGAGCCCTGCAGCTGCTCACGGTGCTGGTGGCCTTCATCGGCATCTTCAGCACCCTGATGAGCCTGCAGCTGGAGCGGGGCCGGGAGTTCGCCGTGCTGCGGGCCGGCGGCATGACGCCCCTCCAGCTGGGGCGCCTCACCCTGCTGGAGACAGGCCTGATGGGCCTGCTGGCCGGCACCTGCTCGATGCCCCTGGGCTATGGGCTGGCCTGGGTCCTGGTGCATGTGATCAACGTGCGCTCCTTCGGCTGGACCCTGCAGATCGCCCTGGAGCCCCGTTTCTTCGTCCAGTCCCTGCTGGTCGCGGTGGGCGCGGCGCTGCTGGCGGGCCTCTACCCGGCCCTGCGCCTCGGCCGCATGAACATCAGCGAGGCGCTGCGGCAGGAATGAACCACCCCCATCCCCTGCGCACCCTGCTGGCCCTGGTGGCCGTGCTGCTGCTGGGCCTGTCCGGAGCGGCCCCGGCCGGGGCCAGCAGCGGCATCCGCTGGGGGGAGGCGCCGGAACCCGAGGGATTCGTCCGGGCCTTCACCCCGCGGGACTGGCGGTTCCCCGCCGACTTCGGCCCCCATCCCGCGTACCGCACCGAGTGGTGGTACTACACGGGCAACCTGGAGAGCGACGACGGACGCGCCTTCGGCTATCAGCTGACGATCTTCCGCCAGGCCCTGGGCGGCGGCCGCCAGCGCCGGCTCCCCCTGGCGCACCCCCCAGGTCTTCTCCGCCCATTTCACCGTCAGCGACATCGCCGCCGGTGCCTTCCGGCAGGAGGAGCGTTTCGCCCGCGGCGCCCTGGGCCTGGCGGGCGCCGAGGCCGATCCCTATGCGGTGTGGCTCAACGACTGGCGCATCAGCGCCGAGGGGCCCGACCGGGTGCGGCTCCAGGCCGCCACCGACGCCATGGCCATCGACCTCAGCCTCACCCAGAGCCGGCCCCCGGTGCTCCAGGGCCAGGACGGCCTCAGCCGCAAGGGTCCCGAAGCGGGCAATGCGTCGCACTACTACTCCCTGGTGCAGCAGCCCACCGAGGGCACGGTCACCGTGGCGGGCCGCACCTACGCCGTCCACGGCGTCAGCTGGAAGGACCACGAGTTCTCCACCAGCGTCCTCAGCCCGGGCACCGTGGGCTGGGACTGGTTCTCCGCCCAGTTCGAGGACGGCTCCGCCCTGATGCTCTACGGCCTGCGCCGGGAGGACGGCGGCAAGGAGCCCTTCAGCGGCGGCCGCTGGATCGCCGGCGACGAGGCGGTGGAGATCGGCGCCGACGACTACATGCTCACGGTGGAGCGCACCTGGCGCAGTCCCCACAGCGGTGCCACCTACCCCGCCGCCTGGACCCTCACCATTCCGCGGCTGGACCTGGAGCTGGCGATCACCCCCCAGATGGCCGACCAGGAGCTGACCACGGCCTCGGCCACCTACTGGGAGGGGGCGCTGCGTTACGAGGGCCACCGGGGCGAGGGGCCGCTGCGGGGCCGCGGCTACGGCGAGCTCACCGGTTACGTCGACCGCCTCGATGGCCTGCGGGGTGGGTGATCGGCGAGGATGGCCCCAGCAGGAGCGAAGGGCCATGGCAGCAGCGGACCATCCCGGGATCCCGTCCCCCCCTTCGGAGCAGGCCGGTGACGCCGCCGGCTCCGGCGCCGAGCATCCCCACAACTTCGAGGTCCAGAAGGAGATCCACCGCCGCATCCGCAACGACCCGGATTACGACGACTGGGAGTACGGCACCGAACCCCTGCCCCATGAGGCCTGGGTGGAGCGGCAGGCCGCCGCTTCAGGGGAGCGCCCGGCGGGGGCCTAGGCCCCGCACCAGCAGCAGTCCCCCCAGGCAGGCCAGGGCCATCAGCAGCCAGAGTCCGGCCCCATGGCCCTGGCCGTCCAGCAGCCGGCCGGCCAGCAGGGGAGCGCCGAAGCCGCTGATGGCGAAGCACTGGGACAGCAGGGCCATGGCCAGGCCCTGGTGCTCGAGTGGGCAACGTTCCACCACCGCCTCGGTGGCGGTGGGCAGGAAGGCGGTCACCCCGACGGCCAGTGGCAGCTGGGCCAGCAGCAGCACCCCCAGGCCCGTTTCGCTGAAGGCGGAGGCCGCCAGCAGCAGGTTGCCGGCCGCGAAACTGAGCAGGCTGAGCTTCAGTCCCGTGGTCACCGGTCGCCGGGCCAGGCACTGACCCACGGGCCACTGGAGCAGCAGCACCAGGCCCAGCTGCAGGCCGATGGTGAGGGCGCCGAGGCTCTCGGGCAGCGCACGCCGCTGCAGGCTTCCCCGCACCAGCTCCAGCGGCAGGGCGCTTTGCATCAGGGCGGGCATCGCCGTGGCCAGCACCGCGATGGTCAGCAGCGGCATCAGGTCGGGGAGCCAGCGGACCCAGGGGGTGGGATGGGCCAGCGGCTCCCGGGGCCGCGGATCCGGCAGGCCCTGGCGCAGCAGTACCAACAGCAGCACCACCATGCAGCCGATGTCCACGGCATAGATGCCCCGCAGCCATCCCCGCCAGGCGAGCAGGGCTCCCACCAGGGCTCCGGTGACGACGCCGAAGGCATCGGCGCTGCGGGCCAGGGCGAAGGCCCGCCCGGAACTCACCGGCCCGCAGCTGAGCGGCACCGCCAGCTCCACCGCAGGCCAGTAGAAGCCCATGGCGATCCCGAGCAGCACCTGCCCCTGCAGGTAGCCGCCGAAGGAACCGGTGCCCATCAGCGTCATGTCGGCGGCGATGGCCATCAGGGCCGCCAGCCGCACCGGTACCGAACAGTTCAGGCCCCGATCCAGCAGCACACCGCACAGGATCCGGCCAAGGGTGCCCGCCAGTGCTGCCAGGGCCAGACCTTCGGTGACGCGGGCCGCGCTGAACTGAGCCTGGTGGAAGACCATCGGCGTCAGGTAGAGCACGCCGCCCGCCCCGACCATGGCGATCGAGCGGATCAGGGCCACTTCGCGCAGGGCTGCTGGAAACTGGGTGAACCAGGACCGCGCCCTGGCCCTCCCCTGTGCCTGTTCCACTCCGCCTTCGTCCGTTCAAGGGTCTGCTGGCCAGTCTGCTGATCGCCGGGACCCCCCTCGTGCCGCCCGTGGCGGCGGCGGAGGTGCTGGAGCTGCGCTTCGACGGGCTGGAGCTGCCGGTGAACCTCGAGCAGCTCGACGGCTGGACCCGCAGCCCGGCCGGCCGGACCTGCGGCGGCGGGGACCTGGCGGTCTGGCTGGATCTGCTCGACCCCCGCAGTCGCCAGGACCTCAGGATC
>CAZBMT010000059.1:0-9669 GCA_964492645.1 uncultured Cyanobium sp.
CGAGGCCAGCCAGATCCTCGGGCCCGACGGCACGATCGCGGCCTGGGCGCGGATCATCCGCGCCGCGGAGCCCGCCGCCGAGAGGCTGGCTGCCCAGGAGCTCGCCGCCGAGGACGTCCGGGTGGAGGCGTTCATCGACGGGGCCACGCTCCGGGCGGCGGCCGAGCTGCCAGCGGCATCGGGGCCCGTTCGCTCGGTGCTGCTCACCGGGGCGAGCGGGTTTCTGGGCGGCCGTCTCGCCCTGGCCTGGCTGGAGCGCCTGGCCGGCAGCGGCGGACGGCTGGTGTGTCTGGTCCGGCCCAGCCAGACCCGGTCGGCCCGGGAGCGCCTCGAGGCCCGCTTCGCCCACCTGGAGCCCGCTGCGGCGGAGCGCTGGCGCGCGCTGGCGGAGCGCCACCTGGAGGTGGTGGACGGCGACATCAGCGCGCCGCGGCTGGGGCTGGATGGCGACACCTACGACCGGCTGGCCCGGGAGATCGGGGCCATCGGCCACTGCGCGGCCCTGGTCAATCACCGGCTGGAGTACCGCCACCTGCGGCGGCCCAATGTCATCGGCACCGCGGAGATCGTGCGTCTGGCGATGACGCACCGGCGCAAGCCCCTCATCCTGATCTCCACGATCGGGGTGGCCTCCCTGGCGGAGCCCATCCGCCTCGATGGCACCTACGCCAACGGCTACATCGCCAGCAAGTGGGCCTGCGAGCAGCTGCTGCGCTCCGCCCACGCCCGGACGGGCCTGCCGATCCGCATCGTCCGCTCGGGCCTTGTGCTGCCCGATCGGCAGCTGGCCGGGGAACGCAACCCGGACGACATGCTCTCGCGGCTGATCCACAGCCTCCTGCTCACCCGCCTGGCCCCACCGGGCTTCTCCGGCACCGGTGCGGGTGGGGAACCGGTGGGTTTCCGGCCCAGCGGCCTGCCCGTGGATCAGCTGGCGCAGGCCATCGTGGCCCTGGGGGATGGCGACCCCGAAGGTTGCCACCTGCTCACGCTCGGCGGCCCCGCGGAGGGCTGGTTTCCGCTGGACGCCCTGGTGGAGCGGATCGAGGCGGCCGGTTTTCCCCTGCAGCGCACGGCCAGCTACGGGGAGTGGCTGGCCCGGATCGAGGCGGCCCTGCTCCAGCTGCCCGCAGACCAGCGGTCGCGTTCCCTGCTCGACGTGCTGGAGGCGTATCGCCCCGCCCGGGGGTCTGGAGCCGAGACCTGCGCCGCCGTTCCGGTGGGCTTCCCAGTGGCCTACCTCGACAAGATCTGCGCCGACACCCTCGCGGCCGCGGCCGCGGCCGTCGGTCACGTCTGAGGCGGCTCCTTCCGGGACTCCCTCTCCGGGAGGGGCCGTCCGGCCATCGCCCCTGGATCGGCGTCGCGTCTGGTGGCGATGGCCACCGGCAGCCGGATCAGCCGACCGGGTGGATGCCCAGGGCGCAGCAGGTCGCGAATCCCAACCACGACATCATCATCGGAACGCCCGGAATCGTGGCCAGCTCCGTGGCATGCGGTTACGTTGGTTGCGTGAGTTCCGCGATTTCCGCCCACGCCGAATCGTTGGTTTCGGCATGCCTCATCATCGTCGCTCCCTCCTGATGGTTGAACTCGGAATCGACGTGCGGATCCCCGGCTTCAAAGCATGAAGATCTTGTTCCTGCTCTGTGACAACCCATTCAAGCCCTCCTGTGGCCTGGGAGTCTCGGTCAAGGACATCATCGAAGGACTGGCCAGGGCGGACCCCTCCATCCGGATCCAGGTGCTGGATCTGAGGCGGAACGATGGCTATCAACACATCACCGATCAGATCGAGGTGTTCTCCTGCGGATACAGGGAAGGTCTGGGTCGTGACTTTATTGTCCAGACCCTGATGAATGCCCCCATTCAGATCATCTATGCGCTTAAGAATCTGAACAGGCCCGATATCATTCACATGCAGGACTGGACGTCCATTCCGGTCGGCAACGCCCTGGGCAGCTATTGGGGAGGCGACATCAAGTCGGTGTACACGACCCAATTGAGTTATACCCTGCTGCTCCAGGATCTGAAGAGAGAGTGCATCCCTGCTCCGCCCGTCGACAGGTCGATCGTGGAGGAGATTGAACGCTTGGAGCGCGAATGCATCCAGGCATCAGACAGGGCCATCTTTCTGAACCGGAGCGACCAACTCAGGTTGGATGGACCGCACCATTCACAGGTCATCCCCCACGGCATCCATCTGGGTGACGTTCAAGCGATTCCCTTTGAAGAGACGAC
The DNA here is from genome assembly GCA_964492645.1 of uncultured Cyanobium sp. Classification (GTDB taxonomy): domain Bacteria; phylum Cyanobacteriota; class Cyanobacteriia; order PCC-6307; family Cyanobiaceae; genus Cyanobium. The sequence continues at coordinate 2,242 of CAZBMT010000059.1, forward strand.
GCTTCCAGGAGAGAACCCGGTGAAACTCCTGTATTTTGGCCGTATCGATACGATGAAGAATGTTGGGCGATTGCTCGATGCCCAGCTGCCGAGCGGCGTTGATCTGATCGTGATGGGCGGAGAAGATGGCTCCAACCCAGAACTCTATCAGAGGCTGGATAATCTGGCACGCCAGCGAGATAACCTACACCGCATCCCCTTCACCTCAGGCCATGACAAGATCAATATCATTCGAGCGGCGGACGGCGTGATCTTTCCCAGCATCCATGAGCCCTTCGGAATGGTCGGCATCGAGACCTTGGCCTGCGGCACTCCCTTGATCGCTTCCTTTGTCGGAGGAATGAACGAGTATCTCAACGATGCGTGCGCGATTCGAATGGACGGACTGGCCGCCGAGTCCATCGAAAAGGCCATCCATCAGTTCTTGGCTATGTCAGAATCCTCCAAGCAGGCCATGATCAACAACGGATGGAACGTCTGTGAGGATTTCTCCTGGACCCATTCCATTGAACGACACCATCAGCTCTACCGGAGCCTGGCCCATGGCAGCATCGGCGAAGACGTCTCTGACTGACACCCGACCTGGGGATCTCGGGGCCGAGGCCAGCACAGCGATCCCTGCCACAACGATCCCAGCCACAGCGAACGCAGCCGCAACCAACGCAGCAACACCGCGCCGCCCCACAGCCGGATGCCAGACAGCACGCACTTCGCTCCTGCTTCGACGATGCCCATGATCACGGAAAGCACAGGCGACTTTCGAGGCTGTCATGTGGCTTATCAGCGTGGCGGCAAAGGGGAACCGCTCCTGCTCCTGCATGGCATGGATGGACGGGCATCCTGGCAGTGCGTTCTTGCCAGGCTGACGGAGCGCTTCGATGTGATTTTGCCTGATCATCCCGGCTTTGGCGCATCAAGCTCGGGAGAATGGATCGACGGCATGGGTGATCTCGCCCTGTTTTACCTCGATTTTCTGGATGCGCTGCAGATGGAGACCTGCCATCTGGCTGGCCATTGCCTGGGCGGCTGGCTGGCGGCAGAGATTGCCGTCATGCAGCCGCAACGCATCAAAAGCCTCAGCCTGTGCTCCGCTGCCGGCATCCGCGTTGACGGCAGCCCCATGGGAGATGCCTTTCTGTGGAATCCGGAAGACACCATCTGCCATCTGATTGTCAGTGAACAGGCCAGGGAAACCATGCGAGCGATGCAATCGAGTGAGAGCGCTATCGAACGGATGTTGAAGGCGAGGCAGATGGCCGCTCGATTGGCCTGGCATCCTCGTTTTCACAACCCATTTCTGAGAAAATGGCTGCATCGGCTGACGATGCCAACCTTGATTCAATGGGGGGACAGCGACAGGCTCTTCCCCGAGGCTTATGCCCATGCCTACCATGACATGATCCCCCACGCTCAGCTCACGATCTATCAGGACTGCGGTCATCTGCCCATGCTGGAAGCCACCGATCTATGCCTCGAACACCTGACTGAGTTTATCGCCAGGGCATCAGCATGAAGATCTATTCCTTTCACTTGATGCCCTATGCGGCGCTCGACCTGGATTACGTAGACAAACACGTCTCGGCGAGCCTGGTGCTCCCCAACAGTTACTACGACCCGACGATTGGCCATCAGCTCTATAACCGCTATCTCGATGAGCTGGAATTAGCCGATGCCCTTGGGTTTGATGGTGTGTGTGTCAATGAGCATCACCAGTCCGCCTATGGCCTGATGCCTGCGCCGGGGGTGATGGCAGGGGCGCTCTCCAGAAGCATCAAGCGAGCAAAAATCTGCATCCTCGGACGCGCCTTGCCGTTGTTGTCCAATCCTCTCACCGTGGCGGAAGAATACGCCATGATCGATAACATCACCGGTGGCCGTTTCATCGCAGGTTTCGTCAGAGGGATCGGGGTCGAATATCACGCCACCGGGGTGAATCCCACCTATTCCCTGGAGCGTTTCCATGAAGCTCACGACCTGATCATCCGGGCCTGGACCGAGGAGGGACCCTTTCCGTTCGAGGGCAAGCATTACAGCTATCCCTACGTCAATCTATGGCCGCGCCCCTTTCAGCAGCCTCACCCCGAGGTGATGATTCCCTCCGGGGGCAGTCTGGAAACCATCCGTTGGGCGTCCCATCCGAAGCGTAAGTATATCTATTTGAATGTGTATAGCCCCGTTGATGTGGCGAGCGGTCTCATGGAGACCTATCGCACATGTGCCAGCGAGTACGGGTACGCCGCGCGCTCCGATCAGCTGGGCATGGCCCTGCCGATCTATGTTGCAGAAACGGATGACATCGCCCGAAGCGAAGCCAAGCCCCATGTTGAGGCCTTCTTCAACAAATTCCTGCGCATGACCAATGAGATGTTGTTGCCACCGGGCTACACATCGATTTCCTCGCTGAAAACACTCCTCATCACAAGCCGTGAAACGTTGATGGGAGGCCATTCCCTGGAGGCCGTCGACAAGCTCGGCATGTTCCTGGTGGGTTCACCCGACACCGTCCGTCGGCGTCTGGCGGAGTTCCAGCAGCGTCTTGGCATCGGCCATCTCTGCGCCATCCTGCAATTCGGCAGCCTGCCGCACGCGCAAACGAAGCGCAATCTGGAACTCTTCGCCCAGGAGGTCATGCCGCATTTTCGCGCTGAAGCCACGACAGCACCCTGCCACCAGGGGCTGGTCGCCTAGGGGCTGATCGACGCTGAGCCCTTTCGCCGAGCCACGGTTTTCGCCCAGGCCCCGGTTGTCGCCGAGCCCCCGGTCATCGCAGGGCCGCCGGACTCCTCCGCGCCAGCCAGTGCGCCTCGATGGCCTCCAGGCTCCGGCCCCGGGTCTCCGGCATCACGAAGGCCCAGAAGGGCAGCGCCAGGGCGGCGATGCCGGCATTGACGAAGAACACCACCGCCAGCCCCAGGGCCTCGGCGACCATCGGGAACAGGAAGGATGCCGCCATGCCGCAGAGCAGCTGGAAGGCGATCACGAAGCCGATGGCCCGATCCCGTACCGCCTGGGGATAGATCTCCGACACCACCATGCCGCAGACCGAGGCCAGGCTCAGGCCAAAGGACGAAACGAACAGGATGAAACAGAGCAGCACCAGAGACTGAACGGCAGGGGCGCCCTGGGGCAGCAGGGCGAAGATCAGCCCGAAGCCGATCGAGCTGCCGAGAATGCCGAGAATGCCGATCAGGAACTGGGTGCGGCGCCCCAGCCGATCGACGAGCAGAAAGGAGAGGGACGACATGGCCAGGCCGAAGCCACCGACGCCGATCGTCGTCAGCAGGCTGGCGGTGGTGGGATCGCTCACGCCGCAGGCCTGGAAGATCGTCGGGCTGTAGTAGGTGACGATGATGATGCCCGTGCATTCCTGGAAGAACACCATCGCCAGGCCGATCAGCAGGGGAGGCCGGATGGTCGGCGAGAACAGGGGCATCGCCGCCGGGCCCGCCGGGGTGGGCGCGACGCTGGCCCGGAGCTGGGCCACCTCCTCGCCGGGGTTGTCGACGCAGAGCCTCTGCAGCATCCGCTCCGCCGTGCTGAACCGGGACTGGGTGACCAGCCAGCGCGGTGATTCCGGCAGGAACAGGGCGCCGATCCCCAGCAGCAGCGCCGGGACGGAACCCAGGTAGAGCATCGCCCGCCAGCCCTCCGGCACGGCCATCAGCAGGGTGCTCGTTGCATAGGCGGTGAGGGAGCCGATCCCCACCGCCAGGTTCTGGATGTTGTTCAGCCGGCCCCGGATCGGGGCCGGGGCGATTTCGGTGATGTAGAGCGGCACGATGCTGGCCGTCACCCCGGTGGCCAGGCCGGTGACGAGGCGTCCGAGCACCAGGATCGGCACCGCGTCGGCGAGGCCGGAGACGGCGGTGCCGACGATCAGCACCACGGTCATCGTCATCAGCATGTAGCGCCGGCCGAAGGCCCCCGCCAGATGGCCGCTGATGAACGACCCCAGGATCGCGCCCACCAGCACCGAGCTCACCACCAGTCCGCTGCTGAAGGGGGTGAGGGCGAACGCCGTGCGGATCTGCAGCAGCGCCCCGGCGATGATCGTCAGGTTGTAGCCGAAGAAGATGCCGCCGATGGTCACCACGGTGGTGGCCAGGGTGGCGGCGATCGCGTTGCGCTCATCGGCCGTGCCCGAGCGATGCCAGGTGCGGCGGATCTGGGCGAAGCGCAGCCGCCGGGTCTCGGGGTAGAGGAAGAAACACAGCGGAAGGGCCACCAGGGCCGTGGCCAGCGAGATTCCGTAGATCACCAGGGTGTCGTCCGGCGCGTCGACCGCCAGGGCGGCGACCACCATCACGGCATTGATCAGCCAGTTGACGGTGATCGGAATGCTCATCGAGAGCCCCCGCACGGGCAGCGGATACATCTCGGCCACGAACAGCCAGGGCAGGGGCCCCAGGCCGATGGCGAAGAAGAACACGTACCCCAGGATCAGGAAGGGGCTGAGGTCCACCGCCAGCGGCGGGAACACGGTGGTGGTGGCCTGGAGAATCAGCCCGGCCAGGCAGAGGGCCAGGCCCACCAGGCCGGTCAGCAGCAGGGGGCGGTGGCCGAGGCGATCGACGAGCAGCACGAACAGCAGGGTGCTGAACAGATTCACCAGGCCGATCACGATCACCGGATCCCAGCCCAGATCGAGGCCTGCGAACAGGGTGCCGTCCCCCGCCAGCTGCAGCACGAAGTTGATGCCGCTCAGCTGCTGGATGGCGAACAGCAGGATGCCGATGCCCAGCAGTCTCCGGTTCGAGGGTTCCAGCAGCGCCACCCACACATTCGGAGGGGTGTCCGCCAGGCTCTCCTCCATTGCGGCCACCTCCGGCTCCACGTTGGGGCCGTGGACCAGCTTCAGCACCGCACGGGCGGCATCGCCATCGCCCTGCCGGATCAGCCAGGCAGGGGAATCCGGCAGGATGATCGCCCCGACGCTGACGCCCACGGCCAGGATGCCGCTGATCGTGTAGAGCTGCGCGATGTCCTGGCTGTCCGCCAGCCGCGTCTCGATCACGAAGGCGAGCACGATGCCCAGGGTGATGCTCAGCTGGTTGAGGGACACCAGGGCCCCCCGGTGCCGGGCCGGGGAGATCTCGGCGATGTAGAGCGGGATCGCCAGGGAGGTGACCCCGACGATGATCCCCAGGAAGAAGCGGGCCACCACCAGCTCCTCGAAGCGTTCGGAGATGGCGCAGGCGAAGCCGAAGAACGCGTAGCAGGCCGCACTGGTGGTGATCACATCACGGCGGCTGAGGCCATCGCCGAAGCGGCCCATGAAGACGGCGCCGAGGATGGCGCCGAGGAAGAAGGCGCCGCTGAGCAGCACCTGGGAGCCGAGGGTCAGCGACCAGTCGTTGGCGGCGGTGGCGGCCACCAGCCCGAGGGTCGTGGCGTTGAAGCCGAACAGCAGGCCCCCCAGGGAGGCCAGCAGCGCGAAGATCCAGACCCTGGCCATCCCGGCTCAGCCGACCGTGCTGACGGCAGGGGTGGCGGCGGCGGGGGTGGCCGGCCTTCCGACCCGTTCGGTCCGGGGGTTGTGGCGGACGGTCTCCAGCAGGGCCAGGCGGCTGTCGAACAGGGTGTCGGGATCCACCGGCTTGCCCTCGCCGCAGACGCAGTTGAGGCTCATCCGGCCGAGATCGCGGTGCTCCCGCAGCAGGCGCAGGTTGCCGTACTCCTCCTTCTGGTGGCAGGTCTCGGCGTACTGGCAGGGGGCATAGACCTCCTCCCGCAGGGCCGGCACGAAGCCCGGATCCAGCACCGAGCCCAGGCGGCCGGTGCGGGTGTCGGCGTAGCTGGTGCAGGGGAAGACATCGCCCCAGTTGTCGACGATCAGGTAGTCGTGGCCGGCGGAGCAGAGCCGCCCCGTGCCGCCGTAGAGGCCCACCAGCAGGGCGGCCAGGAAACGGATCTCCCGGCCCAGGGGGCCGCTGTCGGCCATGGTGCGGAACACCTCCAGGCCGGGTTCACCGGCCGCCAGCAGCTCCGCGATCGGGTCGCGGCTGAGGAAGTGGCGGGCCCGCTTGTCCACATCGACGGCGTCGCTCATCGCCTCGGTGGCGGGCACATCGAAGCCGGGGAACTTCAGATCCGCCGAGGTGGGGATGGCCCGCTCGGCGCAGCGCGCCAGAGCCTCGCGGATGACCGCCACGTTGTCGGTGGCCAGGAGCGTGTTCACCACCACGTCGAAGCCCAGGTCGGCGGCCACGGTGACGTTGGCCAGGAAGTCGTCGAGGCCGATCTCGGTGTGGTGGAAGGTGCAGAAGAGCTTGAGCTTGGAGGGCTGCAGCCGGCCCGCCAGTTCCGGCAGGTGCTTCCTGAACAGGGAGGCGTTGGTCTGCACCTCCACGAAGGCCACGTTGGCCTGGGCGGTGAGCCAGATCAGATCCTCGATCACGTCGGCGTTGAGGAAGGGCTCCCCGTGCACGTCGTAGCGAACGCCGATGCGGTATGGCAGGGAGGCGGCCCATTCGATCGCCCGGCGCGCCATGCCCCGGCCCTGCTCGGTGCCCCACATGTTGCGCTTCGTGCCGCGGCTGTAGTCGGTGCCGCTCACCTGGCTCTGGCCCGCCGCCGCCACGCAGTAGCTGCAGCTGAAGTTGCACTTCAGCATCCGCACCGAGATGCGGATCTTGAGGAACCGGTCGCCGTCCAGGGGGAAGGGGTTGGCCATGCGGGGGAAGAACGGAGGTCGGCGGGGTCGGTCTTTCGGCGAGCGGGTCAATCGGCGAGCTTGACGACGATCTTGCAGTCGCCGCCGGCCAGGTCGTCCGGGTGCTCGAGCACGGATCGCAGCCGCTCCAGCCCCTCCATGGTGCTGCTGACGATCCGATCGAGCGGCAGGACCCCGGAGAGGCAGAGGTCGATCAGCCGCTCGTAGAGGCCGCCGAGGTGGCCGCGCAGCCCCATGACGCTGATGGCGTTGGTGATCATGTGGTCGACGGCCTCGATCCGCAGCGCCTCGCCGCCCCGGCCCAGCAGGGCCACCCGGCCGCCCGGGGCGATGCGGCGGAACACCGCATCGACGTTGGCCAGCGCCCCGGAGGCTTCGATCACCACGTCCCAGCCGCCCTCCGGGGTCTGCAGCGCTTCCACCGATGCCGCCACCTGATCGGCCCAGGCCGCGGCGAACTCCCGGCGGTAGGCGGAGGGCTCGACCACCGCCACCAGCGAAGCGCCGTGCAGCCGGCGGGCCATGATCGCGCTGAGCAGGCCGATCGGTCCGGCGCCGAAGACCAGCACCCGCTCCCCCGGGGCGATCCGGGTGTGGCGGCAGGCCAGCAGGGCCACGCCGGCCGGCTCCAGACAGGCGGCCATCTGCAGCCCCCGCTCGCTCTCGGCCAGCCCGCCGATGGCCACGGCCGAGCGGGCCGGCACATCGGCGATCGCCGCGAACAGCCCGTCCTGCTCCATGCCCAGCAGCCGGGC
>CAZBMT010000060.1:0-6550 GCA_964492645.1 uncultured Cyanobium sp.
CCTGGCTGCACACCTGGGGCTCGGCCCGCTTCTGCGGCGTCGCCGACGATGCCGAATACCTGGCCGAAGCGATCAGGCTGCGGGCCACCCGCCGGGCCGCCAGCCAGGAGCGGCTGGAGTGCACCGCCCTGCTGGGCACCTGAACCCTCAGGCCAGCAGGGCCGACCAGGTGAAGGCCAGGCCGATGCCCATCAGCAGGCCGGCGGTGATGTTGACCGCGCCGCTCGAGGCCCGGCGGCGCCAGCCGCGCACGGCCGTGAGGGCCACCAGCAGCAGCAGGCTCTGGCTCACCAGCAGACCGGCGAGATAGAAGGCGATCGGGGTCGGCTCCCAGCCGAGGACGGCGCCGCTGAGGGCATAGCCGTGCAGCAGGAAGGCGGGCACCAGCACGGCCGGGGGCAGGCGCCGCGCCAGCACCAGGCCGGTGAGGGCCACCGAGAGGGCCACCAGGGGCTCGATCCAGGGGAAGCCCGGCAGGGCCAGCCCCAGGGCGTTGCCCACCAGCCCGCAGCCCAGCAGGGCCAGCACCCAGCGGAAGGGCTGCACGATCCCCACCAGGCCGATGGCCAGCAGGAAGAGCAGGTGGTCGGGGCCCAGGATCGGGTGGGCCAGGCCGCTGAGGAGGCCGGAGAGGATGCCGGGCTTCATGCCGGTCAGATCCATCAGGTGGTGGGCCGAGGCCGGGGCGGCCAGCAGCAGGGGCAGGGCGCCCACGGCGATGGGCAGGGCGACGGGCAGGACGCCGGGCCGCTTGGCCAGGGAAGGCAGGTTCATGGATGATCTCCGGTCCTCGCCGGCAGGAAAGGTGTCGTGGGGGGTGAGCGTTCTGACTGAGGACGCCGGGGCGGGAAGCCGCGGTGTCCATCACAGCTGCGGGACAGCGGCGGACTTGGGTCACCCCGCACCGCCTTTCCTCCTTGCGTCCTCCCCGTGAAGGGGAGGAACCTCCTGGGCGCCATCCTCCCCCCTGACCGGTCAGAAGCTGCGGTCATCGGGCGGCAACGTCACGGGCTGCGGGCACAATGGGCGAACGGTTCCCGGGGTCCACCTCCGGGAGGAAACGAGGAAAGTCCGGTGCACGGCAGGGTTCGCCCTTCCCTCATTCCGGCGCTGTCCCGCAGCTGTGATGGGGTCACCCTCAGCCAGAACGCTCGCCGTGAACCGTTCCTTCCAACCCCGGCGCGGACCGGGACCCCCGATGACCCACTTCTCCGGCCTTCGCTCCTGGACCCTGCTGGGGGGCGCCGCCGCCCTCGGCTTCGTGCTCGCCGGCCAGCCGGCCCAGGCCCATGGCCTGGCCCACGGCGGCCTCGGCTACGGCTTCCTCCACCCGATCACCGGGGTGGACCACCTCCTGCTGCTGATCGGTGTCGGCGCCGCCGCCTCCTATGTGTCGGCCCAGCTGCTGCTCTGGGGCCTGGCCGGCGCGGTGCTGGGGGGCCTGGCCGGGGCCATGGGCTTCACGATGCCGTTCGCTGAGGTGCTCGCCGCCCTGGCGATCTCGGCGGTGTCGCTGCTGATCCTGCTGTCCCACCGCGAGGGCCGCAGCCCAGGTCTGGCCTTCGCTGGCGGCCTGGTGGCCGCGGCCGTGGCGCTGCACGCCGCCCTGCACGGCCGTGAGGCCCCGGCCGATGCCTCGGCCTTCGGCTGGTGGGTCGGTGCCCTGGCCGCCTCGGTCCTGGTCAGCGGTGGTTCCTTCCTGCTGATGCGTCGCCTGCCCCTGATCTGGACCGCCCGCCTGGCCCTGCTGCTGGCGGTGCTCGGCGGCGCCCTGGCCCTCGTTCCCCTGACGGCTCAGGCCGGCTGAGGCTTCGGCGCAAGGGCGGCCGCGGCCAGCGCCAGGGCCCCCTGGCAGGCATCCCCGGCGGCCTCCACCAGCCGGCTGCCCGGCAGGGCCAGGGCCAGTTCCTTAGCGAAGGGGCCCCGCAGCTGCTCCAGGTGGAGCAGCGCGCCGCCCATCGGGCACACCGCCGGCCCCACCAGATCCAGGCCCCGGGCCACCCCCGCCGCCATCGCCGAGAGCGCCGCGGCGTTGCGCTCCATCACCGCGATGGCCTGGGGGTCACCCGCGGCGGCCAGCCGGTCGAGCACCGGGGCCAGGCGGGCGAAGCCGGCGGGGCCGAACCCGTTGACCACCACCAGCCCCTTGAGCCGCTGGGGAGAACCGGGGTCGTCCGGGTCCAGATCCAGGGCCTGCCACAGGGCCCGCCGCAGGGGTGTCTCGGCCAGGCGGCCATCGGCCATCTGCAGGCTCAGGGCCAGGCCGTCCCGGCCGATGTCCATGGCCGAACCGGCCCCGTCCAGCAGCCAGCCCCAGCCGGCACAGCGGTGCTCGCGGCCGGTGCCGTCGCGGCCGACGGCAATGGTGCCTGTGCCGCTGATCACCACGATGCCGGGGCCGCCGCCGAAAGCCCCGACGAGGGCGGTGCGCTCATCCCCGGTGACCACCACCCGCTCCGGGGCCAGCCCCAGGGCGGTAGCCGCCAGGGCACGCCCCTGCGCCTGCACGGCCGTGCCCTGCTCGATGCCGCTCGCCCCCACCGCAGCCGCCACCAGCACGGCCCCGTCGGCGGGCTCAGCGACGGCGGCCAGGGACGCCATCGCCTGCCGCAGGCTCTCGCCCAGGGCCGCCCCGAAGCGTTGGGGCCCCTCCGGCGCGGCCAGGTGGCAGACGCCGGGACCCTCGCCTTCGCCAACCACCAGCCCCGGCCCCGCTGCCGCGCCATCGCCGGCCAGGGCCAGGCGGCAGGTGGTGTGGGTCTGACCGGCGTCGAAGCCGGCGATCAGCTCCATGGCAGCGGATCCGCCGCCGGAGCCTCGGAGGCCGCCGCAGCGGCGAGGGTGGCAAGGCTGAACAGGGCGGTCAGCTGCACCTCCGGCCGGAAGAAGATCGTGTCGGTGAGGCCCTGCACCCCCAGACCGGCGAACACGGCCACCGCCGCCAGGCACGGCAGAGCCAGTGGGGCGCTGCTTCTCCACTGGGCCAGGCCCACCTTCACGGCGCTCAGCAACAGGCCCAGCCCCGCCAGCAGCCCCGGAATGCCGGCCTCCACCAGCAACTCCAGGGGAATCGAATAGGCGCTGAGGGCGTTGAACTTGGGCTGCTGGTACAGCGGATAGATGAGATTGAAGGCGCTGTTGCCGGGGCCGATGCCGATCCAGGGGCGGTCCTGGATCATCGCCAGGGCCGAGGTCCAGACGTTCATGCGGAAGTTGTTGGAGCTGTCCTCGCGGCCCGCCAGCAGGCTCATCACCCGCACCCGCAGCGGCTCCACCTGGGTGACCAGCAGCACCAGAACCACGGTGCCCCCGGCAAGGAGCAGCAGGGGAAACAGGCGCCGCCACAGGGGCGGCCAGTCGCGGGTCTGGCGAACCGCCAGCAGCAGGGCCAGCAGGCCCAGGGAGGCCACCATCCCCATCCAGGCGCCGCGGCTGTAGGTGAGCACCAGGGCCACCAGGCCCAGCACCAGGCAGGCCAGGGCGAACAGACGCCGGCCCCGCCCCTGCCAGCGCAGCAGAGCCACCACGGCCAGGGGCAGGATCGGCAGCAGGTAGCCCCCCAGCAGGTTGGGGTTCTCGAGGGTGCTGTAGATGCGCACCGTGCCTTCGGCCACCGAGTTGTTGTCCGACCAGCGGGCCAGGGCCCCGGGGGCCTCGTAGAGCTGGCGGATGCCGATCACGCTGGTGACCAGCTCCCCGGCCAGCAGGGCGCCGACGAGCCGGTCCCACCAAACAGGGGCGGACGCCAGCAGCTGGCGCATCAGGGCGTAGACGCTCAGGTAGCTGAGCAGCTTGGCCAGCCCCACCAGGGCGGCCTTCGGCACCGGCGAGAAGCCCGTCGCCACCACCGCCACCGCGATCACCAGCAGCAGCCAGATGTTGATGGCGCCGAGGCGGCCGGGCGGGGTGCGCAGAGCCCACACCAGCCAGAGCAGGGCGGAGGCGGCGATCAGCAGGCTGAGGCCGGAGCGGGTGACCAGGGGCAGCCCGGCCAGCAGGGCGCAGAGGACCCAGCCCGCCAGCAGGGGCAGGTGCTCGCCGAGGCGGCCGGCGGGCAGGCCGGCCAGCAGCCCCTGCCAGCGCAGCAGCAGGGGCACGGGAGCTGGGGCAGGCACCATCAGTCGGCGGCGGCGTCGTGGCGATTATCGGCGGCGTCGCCCGCACGATCCAGACGCTCTTCCAGCGCGGCCAGGGACGGCAGGGGGGCGGTGGTGCGCCGGTAGAGGCTGCGGTGCACCGGCAGACCCGCGGCCAGCACCTGGGCCTCGCGCTCGGTGGCCACCGGCAGGGGATTCACCGCAGGGCCGCATTCCCCGGGCTCCGCGGCCTCGAAGGCGCCGCTGGCCTCCACCAGCTGGCGCATCGGCGTGATCAGGCCCTCCACGTCGCTCTGCAGGAACAGACGCCGTCCGGGGGCGAGGGCCGCGGCGATCGCCAGCAGCAGGGGCGGCTGCAGCACCCGGCGCTTGCGGTGGCGCAGCTTGAACCAGGGGTCGGGGAACTGCAGCGTCACCAGCTCCAGCTGCCCCGGGCCCAGCAGCGCCAGCCACTCCGGCAGGTTGACGTTGGCGTTGCCGTAGAGGAAGCACAGGTTGGGGAGCCCGTCCCGGCGGCGGTCGGCCTCGGCGGCCTCCACCAGGGGCCGTCGGATCTCCAGGCCGAGGTGGTTGCGGCGCGGCTCCAGGGGCGCCATGGCCAGCAGGAAGCGGCCCCGGGCGGAGCCGATGTCGAGATGGAGGGGCAGGGAAGGATCGGCGAACAGTTCGATCGGCGGCGGCAGGGGCTGCGCCAGCTGGTGGATCCGGCTGAGGGGATTGACGTGCTGACGCACCATCAGCGCGGCGCGGCGGTGCCCCCTTGCGGGTCGTTGGGAACCAGGAAGCCCCAGCTGGCGGTGTAGCCGTGCAGGTGGGTGGTGCCGCCGACGGGGCCGATCTCGCCGTTGCAGAACAGGCCGGCGATCGGCACGGTGCCGAACACCTCCCGGCAGAGGCTCACATCCCCGTCGGCCTGGCCGTAAAGGCCTTCGCCCCGGCCCAGGCAGGCGAACAGGAAGGCGGCTAGGGGCTCGCTGCGGCGACGGGCCTGGCCGGCCAGCAGCTGGCGGGATTCGTCGCGGGAGGCATCGGCATCCCGCAGCTGGAACTGCACCTTCTGGCCGACCCGCATCCGTTCCCCCACCGCCACCGCCCCGTTGCGGGGGTCGACGCCGATGAGGTTGCGCACCAGGAAGGAGCCCGGCGCCTCGGGCACGGGGCTGAGGTCGGCGTTGGGGAGGCTGAAGTCGCTGCGGCCGACGCCGAGGAAGAGCGAATGCTTCACCTGCTCCCGTTCGGCGGGGGTGAGGTCGGTGAGGATCGACTGCAGGGCGGCCACGGGGCTGTTGCGGGTGCTGCCGCAGCTCACCTCGATCACCACGTTCCGCTGGGCCTGCTCCACCTCCAGCACCGGGCCGATGGGCCGGCAGCCCTGGGCCACCAGCGGATCGAGCCGCCAGGCGCCTTCGATCAGACAGCCCACCGCACCGGTGCGGACCGTGTCGGCGGGGTCGCCGTCACCGGGGGCCCCGCTGCCGAAGAGCAGCGAGCCGTGGGCGGCGCTGTGGGGGCCGGCGATGCCCCCCACCTTGGTGACGTTGGGGTAGGCATAGTCCAGGCCGCTGATCAGGTCGTTGATGGCGGTGCCGGTGGGATCGAGAAGCAGCAGCATCGACTGACCCTCCCCCAGTTCGGCCCCCACCCGTTCGCGCCACGGTTCGGCCGGACCATCGAGATCCGGCAGGGAGGTGGTGTCGATGGCGAAGGGGCGCAGGCGGGCGCCGGGCAGCCGCAGCAGGGTGACGGACAGGGCCGGCTGCTGCTCGATCTCATGGGGGACCCCCGCCGTGTCGGTGCCCACCACACCGCCGCCGACGCAGCCCAGCCAGTGGGCGGCGCTGAGCTTCTGCTGCAGCAGGGGCAGCAGCCGGGGCAGGTCGCTGGCATAGCTGGCGGAGGCGAACACCAGGGCCAGGTCGGCCTCAGGGGCCGCCCGGAGCTGGTCGAACACCTGGTTGACGGCTTCCTGGAGCGAGGCATCGCGGCCGAGAGCGGTGCGGCACCAGGGGGCGGCGGGGCGACGCTGCAGCCAGGGAAAGGAGGGGAGGGAACCCATGGACGGACCCTATCGCCTGGGGGGCACACGGATAATGGCGCCTTACCGAACCGAGCGGACGTGCCGGAACAGCTCTATCGCTCCCTGGTCTGGCTCGACGTGCGGCTGGGAATGCTGTTCGCCGTGGGGCTGCCGCTGGTGCTGCTCGTCTGGGCCGCCCTGCGCAAGGAGCAGGCCCTGGTGCGGCTGATGGGCCTGTACTGGAAGGTGGCGAGTCTGCAGCTGATCGCCCTGCTGCTGCTCACGGGCAACCGCCCCACCGGCTTCCTGCTGCTGGTGCTGGCGCCGCTGCTGGTGGTGGCGAGCCTGTGGTTCTGGGTCGACCTCAACGAGGAACTGGCTGACATGCCCCCCTGGAGGGCCCTGCCCCTCACCCTGCGCATCTGGCGCTGGAGCC
>CAZBMT010000060.1:6650-9549 GCA_964492645.1 uncultured Cyanobium sp.
GACATGCCCCCCTGGAGGGCCCTGCCCCTCACCCTGCGCATCTGGCGCTGGAGCCTGACGCTGCTGTCGCTGGCGGGGGCGAGCCTGGCCGTGACCGCCCTGCCCTGCATGGGCGGCGCCGGCGCCGGTCTGCGCCTCTGCCGGGCCTGGCTGGAGGCGCCTCAGGGGCTGCACGGCGTGGTGGCCAGGGTGTTCGCCTTCGTCTTCGGCGGCGAGTGGACCACAGGGGTGGCGGCCTTCGTGGGCTACGCGGCCCTGGTGGCCTACGTGGTGGGCCTGCTGCAGTGGCTGGTGGTGCGCCTGCCGCGGCTGGGCCGGGTGGCCGGCGAGTTCTGAGCTTTGCATCGGAGCTGTCCCCCATGACCGACGCCGCCGAGATCTGACGCCATGCCCGACGCCGCCTCCCCCTCCGTTGCCGCCCTGCTGGCCGCGCTGGAAACCATCAGCCGTGAACGCCCCGACCGGGTGCTGCGCCTGGTGGGCACCCTGCCGCTGCCGGAGCCGGATGCCTCCGGTGCGGGTGAGGAGCCCTTCGAGCTGCTGATCTTCCGCGGCTTTTCCAGCAGCATCACCCACTCCACCGCCTTCGACCCCGACCAGCCGGCCCTGCCGGAATCGGCCCGGATCACGGCAGCAGAACTGCTGGCCGGGCCCCTTGACCCCAGCGATGAACGCGGCCTGGCGGGGCCGCTGCCGGCGGAGACCTACCTCGATCCAGGGGCCTGGGACGGCGCTCCGTGAGCGTCCGGCCCCGTCACTCCGGTGGCGTGAGGTCTGCATTCCGGAACAGGCTCCGGCCCCGTTCCGACCGGCCCTCGTAGTGGCTGCGGGGCATGGTCGGTCGGCCGATCCCGAACCGGAACCAGGGCCGGTTGTAGAGCAGGGCGAGCATGGGCCGGGCCCGATCGCTGCGGTTGGGGGATCCCCGATGCCACAGCCGGATGTCCCGCAGCAGCAGGGTGCCTGCGGGGCCGACAAAGGGCACCGGCTCCGCCCGGCGGGGAGGGGTCCCGGGGCCGGGGAAGAGTTCCAGCGGACCGCGGCGACGGTCGACATCGACCAGGCACACGTTGAGGACGATGGCGTAGGGCGGCACGGGCACGTTCCAGGCGGGGAACAGGGGTTCGCCGTCCTGGTGAACCGGCTGGACCTCCGCCCCGGGATACGGCGTGTCGGACCCGAAGTAGGAGCACTCCAGATCGGTGCCCAGAACCTTCTCGAGCACGGCGAGCACCATCGGGTTCTCCACCAGCCGGGGATCGTCGAAGGGCGGCCGGAAGGGCACGTACATCCCGTAGCGCTGGACCCCCCGATTGGGGCCCCCCTCATGGGGCCGTCGCTCGGCCACATGGCGCTCCAGGAGGGGGAGAAAGCCCTCCCTGAGGGTGGCGACCAGCTCGCACGGCAGTGGTTCGGGCAGAACCACCCAGCCTTCGGCGGCCAGCATGGCCGCCAGCCCCTCCGCCGTGGGGCCGGATGCCGCTGTCGGGCGGTGCGCCATCTCCGAAACGCCACCGGACGCTGCCCCCCATGATCACCCGGGGCCATGGCGGCTGTCGCCCCCTCGGCCACGCCGCTGACCCGTGGACAGCCAGCCCCGTTCGGGCAGGCTGGGACCGCGATGACGGAGGGATCCGCCATGCCGGAGCGCACCCCCCAGCTCGTCCTCCCCGGTGGCGCCCGCATGCCCGCCATCGGACTCGGCAGTTGCCACCCCACGGCGGCCGATGTCACGGCCGTGGTCCGCACCGCCCTCGCCCTGGGCTATCGCCACATCGACTGCGCCTCGCTCTACGGCAACCAGCAGGAGATCGGCACCGCCATCCGCCGGTCCATCGCCGCCGGCGTGCTGCGCCGCGATCAGCTCTGGATCACCTCCAAGCTCTGGAACGACTGCCACGACCCGCGGCACGTGCGACCAGCACTGGAGCGCACTCTTCGGGACCTGCAGGTGGACCATCTCGATCTCTACCTGATCCACTGGCCGGCGGTCCATCGTCCTGGCGTGACGCTCCCCTCCGGCCCCCAGGATCTGATTCCGCTCGAGGCGATGCCCCTGGCGGACACCTGGGGCGCGATGGAGGCGCTTGTGGAGGCGGGGCTGGTGCGGCAGATCGGTGTGTCGAATCTCACGGCGCCGAAGCTGGCGGCGCTGCTGGCGCACGCCCGCCTGCCTCCGGCTCTCAACCAGGTGGAGCGCCACCCCTATCTGCAGCAGTGGGAGCTGCTTCAGTTCTGCCGGGACCGGGGCGTGCAGGTCACCGCCTATGCCCCGCTGGGGTCCCCGGCCCCCGGTGATGGGACGGACTCGCTGCTGCAGGACCCCGTCCTGACCTCGATCGCCGAGGCCCACGGGGTCAGCGCCGCCCGGGTGCTGCTGGCCTGGGGGCTCGCCTGCGGCACGGCGGTGATTCCGAAATCGGTGCACCCGGAGCGGCTGGCCGACAACCTGGCGGCGGCGGACCTGACCCTCAGCGCGGTGGACATGGAGCAGCTGGCCGCCCTCGAGCGCGGCCAGCGCCTGTTCGATGGCGGTTTCCTCCAGTTCCCTGGTGGGCCGTACTCGGCCCGGTCGCTCTGGGAGGCGTGACGCTTCCCTGCGGATCCGTCGCCCTTCGGGGCCGGCCGGTAGCAGAGGACGCCCTGCGTAGATTCTCCGGCGCTGCGTCGACGACTCCGATGGTTCTTCCGTTGCGGAGGCTGCCCATCCCCCTGGCCGTTCCCCTGGCAGGGGCGGCCATCGGGTTCGTGCTGCCGTCCGCTGCCGGGGCGGCGACCTGCGAGGACAGCTTTGCGCAGAAGGGGAATCCCCTCTCCGAGACCCGGTTCGAGGCGGAACTCACCATCGACGACCTGACCCCACCGGTGGCGATTCGCCAGCTGCGCGGCATCGCCGCCG
>CAZBMT010000061.1:0-9540 GCA_964492645.1 uncultured Cyanobium sp.
CCTGCTGGATCTGCTGCTGCAGCAGGCCGGAGGCGCCGAAGTTGAACTGGGGCGGCGCCGCCCCCTGGCCCCGGGCGAAGGGAACGGCCAGGGCCTGCACCGGCCCTGAAAGGCTGGCCGCCGCGCTCACCAGCAACGGCGGGGCCGCCGCCACCAGGGCAGCGGCGCAGAGCGGGAAGGCCAGCACGGCCGCCACCGCTGCTCCCCGGGGCAGGGGTCGGGCCATCGG
Source organism: uncultured Cyanobium sp. (assembly GCA_964492645.1). Lineage (GTDB taxonomy): Bacteria > Cyanobacteriota > Cyanobacteriia > PCC-6307 > Cyanobiaceae > Cyanobium. The sequence continues at coordinate 230 of CAZBMT010000061.1, forward strand.
CGGCGGAAGCGGCAGCCTCAGAAGGGTATCGGCATCGCCACATCGGCGGGCGACGGAGCGCAGGAGGCCACCCGCTCCTGCACCACCGCCCCGACCACCACGATCGAGGGGGAGGCGAAGGCCTCGGCCTCCACCCGGTCGGCCAGCTCCGCCAGGGTGGCCACCAGCTGCCGCTGGCCCCGCACGGTGCCCTGCTGGATCACGGCGGCGGGGGTGGCGGGGGCCAGGCCCCCGGCGATCAGCTCGGCGATGATCCGCCGCAGGTTGTGCAGCCCCATGTAGATCACCAGGCCGTCGCTGCTGCGGGCCAGGCCGCGCCAGTCGACGCCGGGACGGCGCTTGTCGATCTCCTCGTGGCCGGTCACGAAGGTGACGCTCGATCCCGCCCGCCGGTGGGTGACCGGGATGCCGGCATAGGCGGGGGCGGCGATGCCGGCGGTCACCCCGGGCACCACCTGCACCGGGATCCCGTGGGCCGCCAGGTGCGCCGCCTCCTCGCCGCCGCGGCCGAACAGGAACGGATCGCCGCCCTTGAGGCGCACGATCAGCCGCCGGCGGCCGGCCAGCTCCCGCAGCACGGCGTTGGTGCTGGGCTGGGGCACCGAATGGTGGCCGCGGCGCTTGCCGACGAAGTGGCGCTCGCAACCCGGGGGCACCAGATCCAGCAGGGCGCTGGGCACCAGGGAGTCGTAGACGAGGGCGTCGCACTGCTGCAGCAGCCGGTGGGCCCGCAGGGTGAGCAGGTCCGGGTCCCCCGGGCCCGCCCCCACCAGGTACACGGTCCCGGGGCCATTGTTGTCGCTGGGGGCCTGGGTCTCGTCGGTCATGGCTGCGTCATGGCTCCGTCATGGCAGTGCCATCAGGGCCTGCAGCACCACGGCCCGGAAGCGGGACCGCTGCAGCAGCGGCCTGGCCAGCGACGGCGGCAGGGCGTCGGTGAGCCGGTTGGCCGCCAGGGCCAGGGGCAGGGCGGGACCGGGCAGGGGCAGCGGAGCGTCCTCAGGATTGGGGGCACTGTATGGAGTGGCGCGGCAGCGGGCACCGGTGACCGCCTCCAGATGGGCCAGGAACGCCGCCCCCAGCGGCCCCTCCAGCGGGTGGTGCAGCAGCCAGGGTCCCGCCGTCGCAGCCGGGCCGCCCGCCGCCACCGCCGCCACCGTCGCGGGCAGCTCCGCCAGCTCGGCGGCCAGGGCCCTCTGCCAGGCGGGCCAGGCCCCCAGGAACGGCAGGCGCCGCACGGGCCCGCCCCGGCGGCAGCGCTCGGCGATCCGCGGCACGTCCCGGCGCACATGGCTGCCGGGCAGCAGGAACAGGGGCACCAGCGCCAGGGGGGCGGCGGCGCTGCCGCGGGGGGCCTCCGGCGGCGCGCAGGCCGTCAGGGCCTCAAGCGCCACAGGAGCGCCGCGCCCCGCCTCCAGCTCCCTGGCCAGGACCTGCAATTCGGCGGGGATGACGCCACCGGCACGGCCATGCACCACCAGCAGAAGGGGACTTGCGATGATCCCGGACATGCTCCTCACCCTACGGAGGCAGCCGCGGCTGTCGGCGGCCGGCCCTCAGATCAGTGGATACCCCCCAAGCAGGGCGCCGACCCGATCCAGCAGGTTGTTGATCAGCCGGCGTCCCTGGCGCTCCGCCTCCTTCCCCCAGCGCTGCCGGCCGGCCCTGATCTGCTCCACACCGTCGTGGCCGAGGGCCTGGCGCACGTAGTCGCCGTCCTCCTCCAGCCACGACTCCAGGGCGGCGTCGCTGACCTCCGCGTGGAACTGGAGCCCGTGGGCGTGGTGGCCGATGCGGAACATCTGTTCGGGACAGACGGGCGTCGACCCCAGCAGGGTGGCGGCGGCGGGGAGCCGGATCCGGTCCCCGTGCCAGTGCAGCGCCGGCAGGGCGTCCCCGAGCCCCGCGAGCACCGGTTCCTGCCCTTCCGTCCGGGTCCAGGCCACCGGCCCCCAGCCGACTTCGTAGGAGCGCACGGGCGGATCCCCCGCCGTCAGCGGCACCACCTGTCCTCCGGCGGCGAAGGCCAGCAGCTGGGCCCCCAGGCACAGCCCGACCACCGGACGCTCACAGGCCAGACACTCCCGCAGCAGGGCCACCTCCGCCTCCAGCCAGGGGAAGCACGGCGATCCGATGTCGCCCACCCCCATCGGTCCCCCCAGCACCAGCAGGGCCTGGTCGGGCCCGAGCCGGGGCATCGGCTCCCCCAGGTCGGGACGGCACACCGTCACCGCCCAGCCCCGGCGCCGGGCCTCCTCGCCGAAGCGGTCCGGGCCTTCCCGCTCCAGGTGCTGGAGCACCACCAGGTGGGTCATGGATGGGCAGGACGGCGGGGGGAGCCCCAGCATGGGGGCGTCCGTCGCTCCGGGCCAGGATCCATGGTCAGCGATCCCAGCCTCCCCCAGCTGCTGGCGCTGTCGATCGGATCGACCGGACCAGGCTGCACGCTCCACGGCAGGAAGCTGGCCCATGCGGTGGCCCCGGCGGCCGTGGCCCTGCTGCTGATGGTGCTTCCATTTCTCCTGAACCGTTTCCTCACCTGAGCCATGCCGACCCCGCAGGAGGTGCTGCGCTTCTGGTTCGAGGAGACGCCTCCCGCCGCCTGGTTCCGCCCCGGCCCCGACCGCGACCGGAGCGTGCGGGACCGGTTCGGAGCGCTCACCGACCGGGCGCTGGCCGGGGGTCTGGACGCCTGGGGCGAGCACGCCGACGGCGCCCTGGCTTTGCTGCTGGTGCTCGACCAGTTCCCCCGGCAGATCTGGCGCGGCCAGGCCCGCGCCTTCGCCGGGGACGGGCAGGCCCAGGCCCTCACCCTGCGGGCCCTGGACGCCGGCTGGGTGGAGGCGGAGCCGGCCCGGGAACGGCGGCCGTTCTGGCTGATGCCCCTGATGCACAGCGAGGACCTCGCCGTGCAGGCGTTGGGGCTGCCGCTGTTCGAGCGCCTCACCGACGCCCGCACCGCCGACTTCGCCCGCCGCCACCAGGCGGTGATCGCCCGCTTCGGTCGCTTCCCCCATCGCAACCGGGCCCTGGGCCGGCCGAGCAGCCCCGAGGAGGAGGCGTTCCTGCAGCAGCCCGGCTCCCGTTTCTGAGTCCCCCCATGCCCTCCCCAGCCGACACCGCCGCGAGCCTGCGGGCCGCCGAAGCCACCGCCCACCGGCTGGCCGGTGTGCTGTTTCCCTGGGACCTCACCCGGGCCCTGGAGCTGGCCCTGCTCAAGACCTTCTGCGTGCCCTCCATCTCCGGCCTGCTGGCCCGCACCGGGGAATTCGAGCAGCGGCCCCGCAAGCGCTACGACGACACCGGGCTGATGGTGGCCGAACTGCTGCGCCATGGGCTGGACAGCCCGACCGGGGCGGCGGTGATCGAGCGCATGAACCGCATCCACGGCCACTACGCGATCGGCAACGACGATTTCCTCTACGTGCTCTCCACCTTCGTGGCCGAGCCGATCCGCTGGCTGGCCCGCTACGGCTGGCGACCCCTGACCCCCCTGGAGCAGGAGCACCTGTTCCGGTTCTGGCGCGGGGTGGGCGAGCGGATGGGGATCGCGGCGCTGCCGGACAGCCTGGCGGACCTGCTGGCTCTGAACGAACGGGTGGAGCGGCAAGCCTTCGCCCCGGCGGCCACCAACCGACGCATCGCCGAGGCCACCCTGGCCATGCTCCTGATCGACTGGCCCGCCCCCCTGCGCCCCGCCCTGCGGAGGGGGCTGATGGGTCTGCTCGACCGCCAGACCTGCGCCGCCCTGGGCTGGAGCACCGCGCCCGACTGGCTGTCGTCGCTGACCCTGCAGGCCCTGAGGGCCCGCAGCCGGGCCGCCGCCCTGGTGGCCGCGGGCCGCACCCGCCTGGGCAGGCCCGCCCCCCCCCGCTTCTATTCCCAGCGCCCCACCCCCAGCTACGGCGCCAGCTTCCGGCTCGAGCAGCTGGGCCCGCCGCCGCTGCTGGCGGATCTGGCTAAGCAGGACGTAGCGCCCCGATCCAGCCAGCCCATGGCCGCCCCCTTGCAGTCCCCCCACTTCGCCCTGGTGCGCACGGAGGATGGCTGGATCCTCGAGGCCCGCGTCACCAAGGATCTGGAGGGCGACTGGCTGCTGAGCCGCCATGAGCTGGAGGAGCTGCACGGGCTGCTGGAACGGGTGATCGGCTCCTGACCCGCCCCGCTCCCCCCGATCCGGTGGGCCCGGACCCGGCGTCGACCGCCCAGAGCCCGGGCCGCCTGCTCAATGTGCTGGGGGTGAGCTTCGGCATCGCCGGCGCGGTGGGGGGCACCATCGGCGCCGGCATCCTGCGCACGCCCGGTCTGGTGGCGGCCCAGCTGGGCAGCGGCCCCTGGGTGCTGGCGGCCTGGCTGGCCGGCGGCCTCTACGCCCTGCTCGGCGCCAACGCCGTGGCCGAACTGGGGGCCAGCCTGCCCCTGGCCGGCGGCTGGTACGTCTACGCCCGCCGCTGCTTCGGGGATGCCGCCGGTTTCAGCGTGGGCTGGATGGACTGGGTCGGCCACTGCACCGGCATCGCCTGGGTGGCGGTCACCATCGGCGAGTACGCGGCCTTCCTGCTGCCGGGGCTGGCGCCCCACGGAAAGCTGGTGGGGCTGGCGGTGCTGCTGCTGTTCACCCTGATCCAGCTGCTGGGGGTGGAGGCCGGCAGCGGCAGCCAGAAGCTGCTGAGCCTGGCCAAGGCGGTCGCCTTCCTGGCGGTGGTGGCGGCCTGCTTCCTGCTGGGCGGCCCCGACACCCGCGCCGCCGCCGCAGCGGCGATCCCCACCGATCCGGCCGGCCTGGCCCCGGTGGGATGGACGGGCCTGGCCGTGGCGCTGGTGTTCTCCCTGCAGGCGATCATCACCACCTACGACGGCTGGCACAGCCCCATCTACTTCTCCGAGGAGTTCAGCGAACCCCAGGACGACCTGCCCCGCTCCCTGATCGGCGGCGTCCTGGCGGTGATCGCCCTCTACATCCTCTTCAACGCGGCCCTGCTGCGGGTGCTGCCGCTGCCGGTGATCGCCGTCTCCAGCCTGCCGGTGGCCGATGCGGCCGCCCTGCTGTTCGGCGCCTTCGGTGGCCAGGCGATCACCGTCCTGGCGCTGCTGTCCCTGGCGGGGCTGATCAACGCCTCGATCATGGGCGCCCCGCGCATCCTCTACGGCCTCAGCCGTGACCGGCTGTTCAGCCCCCTGGTCGACCGGGTGAACCGGGGCGGCACCCCCACCGTGGCGCTGCTGCTCACCAGCCTGGCCTCGGCCCTGCTGGTGCTCGGCGGTGACTTCACCATCCTGCTGGGGCTGGCGGCCTTCCTCTACGTGAGCCTCTACCTGGTGGGGATCGTCTGCCTGTTCGTGCTGCGCGCGCGGGAGCCGGAGCGGCCGCGGCCCTACCGGGCCTGGGGCCACCCCTGGAGCACCGCCATCGTGCTGGTCGGATCGGTGGCGTTCCTGGTCGGGGCCCTGCGCACCGACACCGCCAACAGCGGCTGGGCGCTGCTGCTGATCGGCGTGAGCGTGCCGGTGTTCCTGGCCACCCGGGCCCTGACGCCGGCCGAGGCGCCGTGACCTCCCGGTGGCCGCCGGCCTGGTGGGACGGCGCCCTGGCGGGGGAGATCCTGCAGCGCAGCGGCGAGCACCTGCTGCTGGTGGGCAGCGCCGTCGGGCTGGCCCTGGCGATCAGCCTGCCGCTGGGCCTCTGGATCAGCCGCCGGCCCCGCTGGGCCGGGCCGGTGCTGGCGGCCGCCAGCACGGTGCAGACGGTGCCGAGTCTGGCGATCTTCGGCCTGCTGCTCACCGTGCCGCTGCTGGGGGGCATCGGCACCACCCCGGCGATCGTGGCCCTCACCCTCTACGCCCTGCTGCCACTGCTGCGGGGGCTGGTCACCGGCCTCGCCCAGGTGCCCCCGGGGCTGAAGGAGGCGGGCCGGGCCCTGGGTCTCAGCGGCCGCCAGGTGTTGCTGCGGGTGGAGCTGCCCCTGGCCCTGCCCAGCCTGATGGCGGGCCTGCGGGTGGCCACGGTGATCGGCGTGGGGGTGGCCACCATCGCCGCCGCCATCGGGGCCGGGGGCCTGGGGGTGTTCATCTTCCGGGGCATCGCCACGGTGAACAACGGCCTGATCCTGGCGGGGGCCCTGCCGGCCGCCGCCATCGCCCTGCTCGCCGACGGCGGCCTGGGGCTGCTGGAGCGGCGGCTGGCCCGGCGACCCAGCGGGAACGGCGCCCCGGGCCGGCGGCGCGCCCGGCGGCTCGCCTGGGGCCTTGCACTCCTGGCCCTGGGGGCCGTGCTGGCCCTGAAACTGCTGCCGCCCGCCGGCACAGGCACCGGCGCCGGCACGGTGCGGATCGGCAGCAAGAGCTTCACCGAGCAGCTGATCCTGGGTGAACTGCTGGCCCAGCAGATCGAGGCGGACACAACGCTGAAGGTGCGGCGCGACTTCGGCCTCGGGGGCTCGGGCCTGATCCATGCCGCCGTGCGCAGCGGCCGCGTCGACGGGTATGTGGAGTACACCGGCACCGCCTGGACCACCCTTCTTGGCCAGTCCCCTCCTCCCCCGATCACGCCCGATCCGGCGCGGGAGGTGTTCGAGCAGACCCGCCGGCTCTACGGCGAGCGCTTCGGGCTCACCGTGTTCCCCTCCCTGGGGTTCGAGAACAGCTTCGCCATCCTGGTGCGCGGCGCCGAGGCCCGGCGGCTGGGCATCGCCACGATCAGCGAGGCGGCCCCCCACACCCCCGGCTGGCGGGCGGGCTTCGGCTACGAGTTCCTCAACCGCCCCGATGGCTTCGCCGGCCTGGCCCGGCGCTACGGGCTGCGCTTCGCCCGGCCGCCCGAGGCCATGGATCTGGGCCTCACCTACCGCGCCCTGGCCGAGGGGCGGGTCGACCTGATCGCCGGTGACACCACCAACGGCCTGATCCCCGCCCTCGACCTGCAGCAGCTGCGGGACGACCGCCACTACTTTCCCCCCTACGACGCCGTGCCCGTGTTCAACACGGCCACCCTGCGGCGGCACCCGGAGCTGGTGCCCGTGATCGAAGCCCTGGCCGGCCGGATCTCCGCCGCCACCATGCAGCGCCTCAATGCCCAGGTCGACCTGGACGGCCTGGACGTGGCCGCGGTGGTGCGCCGCTGGCGCCTTCAGGGAGCGGGCGCCGCCGGGGTCGAGGCCGCCTCCTGAGCGTGGCCGGCGGCGGGCCCGGGGCGCCGGAACACCAGCACCGGCAGCTCGCTGTGGGTCAGCACCCTCTGGGTCTCGCTGCCCAGCAGCAGGCCGGCGAGGCCGCGGCGGCCATGGGAGGCCATGAAGATCAGGTCGCAGCCGTGGCGGACGGCGGCGTCGATGATCGCCTCGTAGACGACCGGATGCTCACCGACGGCGGTGCTGCAGGGGACCCCGGCCTCCTCGGCCAGGGCCCTGGCCCGCCCCAGCAGCTCGTCGGCATAGGCCCGCTCCGCCTGGCTGAACTGCTCCACCACGGCCGGATCGAGCAGCACCGGATCGCCGTAGAGGGAACCCTGGGGCGGCAGCGTCAGGTTGGCGAGAACGTGCAGGAAGGTGATGGTGGCGCCGGCCTCGCGGGCGAAGCTCACCGCCCGGCGGATCGTGCCGTCGGAGAGATCGGAGCCATCGGTGGGCACCAGCAGGTGACGGAACATCGGCCTGGCCTCGCGTGCGCTGGGGTGAGGTCATGATCGCCCGGCCGCCAGGCGCCGCTCCACGCGTCGCGCCAGCTCCGGGGCCAGGCGGCCGCGGTCCAGGGCGGCCAGGTCCCGGGCTCCCCCCGGCAGACGGGCCAGCAGATCCACGGCGGTGGCCGCCAGGCCGCGGTCCAGATCCCCCACCAGGGCCCCGAGCGCCTGCCGCAGCGGGAGCGAGGGCCAGGCTCCGAGACCCACGGCCAGGCCCTCCAGGGCGGCCCGGCGCTGCTGCAGCGGCAGCGGCGCCAGCGCCTGGTCGCGCAGCAGCGGGAAATCGTCCAAGTGGCGCTGATGGCCCAGCAGGGGCAACAGCAGGGCGGCCCGCGCCCCCAAGGCCGAGACGGCGGCGGGGCCCGCAGCGCTCGCGGCCAGGGCCTGCCGCAGCAGGGCCCGGCAGCGGGGGTGGCGGTGGCGGCCGATCACGGCCAGCAGGGCGGGGTCGGCGGCGGGCTGGGCCAGCCACCAGGCCAGCAGCCGGGCCGCCGCAGGGCCGTCGAGCCGCTCGGCCAGGGCGGCAAGCAGGTCGGGGGCGGGCTGCAGTGATCCGGCCTCCACCGCCTGCAGCCAGGGCTCCAGGTCGAGGTGCCGGGCCCGCCGCAGGCCCTGGAGCCAGGGCCAGCGCTCGGGGCTGCCGCTGGCCGGCAGCGTGCGGGGATCCCAGGAAGCACGGGCGGCCGTCACGGGGCGATCACGGCGCGGCTCGCCGCCGGGCACCGAAGCGTTCCACCAGCAGCCCCTCCAGCACGTCCGGCAGCTCGGAGAGGGGCACCGCCTTCTCGTGCAGCGCGGCCAGCTGCGGGTCGTGGTCCAGACGACCCCCCAGGAAGATCTTCGCCGCCTCCACCATCTGGCCGTCCTGGCGGGCCTTGGCGCCCATCAGGCCGATCTGGCCCATGTAGGGCTGGCCGCAGGCGTTGGGGCAGCCGGTCCAGTGGCTGCGCACGGCCTCGGGCAGCTCCAGCCGCCGCTCCAGTTCGTCGATCACCGCCTGGGCAGTGCGCTTGGTGGGGATCAGGGCGAAGCTGCAGTAGCGACTGCCCGTGCAGCTCACCGCCTCGGCCTGCAGGGCACCGGGCTCCAGGCGGAACCGTTCCAGCAGCGGTTCGGCCTCCAGGGCGGCGAGCCGATCGCTGGGCACATTCACGATCAGCACGTTCTGGGCCTCGGTGAAGCGCAGCTCACCGCTCCCGTAGGTGCGGGCCAGGCGGGCCAGCTCCAGCATGGAGGCGGCATCGAGCCGCCCCATCGGCACGTGCAGCCCCGCCCAGTGCAGGCCCGCCTGCTTCTGGGCCTGGAGCCCCAGGGCGTCACGGGGGGGCCGCACCACCAGGTGGCGACCGTCGTGGAGCACCGGCGCCGCCGCCGCACCGGCCAGCTGCCGGTGGCCCGCCAGCACGGCGTCGCGGTAGGCCGCCAGCCCCAGGCCGTCGATCAGATACATCAGCCGGCTTTTGTTGCGCTGGGCCCGGTTGCCGTGGGCGTCGTAGTGCCGCAGCAGGGCCAGGGTGAAATCGGGCAGCTGGTCGGGCCGCAGCCACAGGCCGAGGGGCACCGCCAGTTCGTTGCGCTGGGCCGAGAAGAAGCCGCCCACCATCACCGTGAAGCCGAGCGGCGCGGCCGGATC
>CAZBMT010000062.1:0-9386 GCA_964492645.1 uncultured Cyanobium sp.
CAGAGCACCAGATCGAAGCTGGCGGCCGCGAAGGGAAGGGCGGGAAGCGCCGCCGCCCGGTAGGCCTCCGGGTGGTCGCGCCGGTCGGCCAGGAACGCTTCCAGGGCCTCCAGCTTGCCTTGCTCGAACCGGGCCAGGTCGAACTCCGGCCGCAGCGAGTGACTGCGGGCCAGGCGCTCCATGGTGAAGGCGACGTCGTCGCGGCAGCGCTGTTCCAGCTCCGGCAGCGACAGGTCGTAGAGGGGGTCGGCTGCCACGCTCTCCACTCCGGCGGCCCGGGCCAGGGCGGTGAACGAACCGGGACCGCCGGGGCAGTCGAGCAGCCGCTGGCCGCGCCAGTCCGCCAGATCGAGGTTGAAGAAGGCCAGGGCGTCGGCCCCGGTGCGTCCGAAGAACACCACCCTCGGCAGATCCATGGCCGGTCCCCATTGCGGTGCAGACGCTAGCCGCCGGAAGGGGTTGGCCTGCCTGAACCGATCCGGGCCCCAGGCTCAGGGCCCCGCGATGCGCCGCAGGCTGAGGGCGATGGCGCCGTCGGCGCGGCGCAGCTCGAGGGCGTCGCCCTCCAGTCGCAGGCGGACGGCCGTGGGCAGGGCGGCCAGGAACTGGCGCTCCTGCTCCATCACCCCGGGGCCCGGACAGCTCCGGCGGGTCGCCACCGGGGTGCCGATCCGGACACGGGTTCCCTCCAGCCGCACCGGGGCGGTGAAGCGGTTGCAGCCCGCCGAGCCGGCCAGCTGGCCGCCCTTGAGCACCTGCAGCGACAGGGAGGTGCCCAGGATCGGGCTGACCAGGGCCTGGCGGCCGTTGTTGAAGCCCGCCACCCGCCAGCTGCTCCGCGCCAGCTGCTGCGCCTGGGGCACCAGCACCAGCAGGGGCCGGCCGTCGGCGCCAAGCAGGCGCAGGCGCTCGCCGCCGAGCCGGAAACCGCGGCTGTTCCGCAGGGCGCTCTGGAAGGCCTCCGCCTGCTGCATCACCGCCGGAGGGCACGCCATCTTGGTGCTCATGCCCCGGGGCGACACCTGCAGGGTGGTTCCCCGCACGGTGACGGGGGCACCGTAGCGATTGCAGCCGTCACTGCCCGCCACCCGGCCGTTCTCGAAGCGCAGCGTGAGGCTGGTGCCGCCCAGAGGCGGCCGTTCCCCCAGCCGCTCCACCACCCAGGCGGTGTTCTCCAGCCGGGAGGGTGGGGGGCTGGAGGCCAGGGCCGCGGCCTGGGGGGCCGCCGGGAGCCCCAGCGACGCCAGGGCGGTCAGAAGGAGCAGGGGGCGACGCTGTCGGTTCGCTGGCATCGTGATCACGGGAACTCAGGATCCCAGGCGAGCGGCGATCCAGGCCCCGATGCCCCCGCGGACGGTGTGGGGCGCCACGTCGCGATCGAGCCACCAGAGCGAGAACGCCAGCACGTTCAGACCGAGAACCAGGGCATAGATCCGCCAGCCTTCCGGCAGCTTCATGACGTCGGCCTGCGATCGCTCCGACGATAGGACCGCCGCCGCTGGGCCTGCTCTTCAGGCGGCGGGTCGCCGCGGCAGCGTGCGGCCGGCGGCGTCGCTGAGCGAGCGGGGCAGCCGCTGTGCGTCGATGGGCCGCAGGGTGCGCAGGTCGAAGCTGGTGTCCACCAGCCGCGGCGGGCGGCCGACCAGATCCAGCACGGTCAGGGTCTGGAAGGGGGGGGCGGACTGGCCCAGCAGCCGGCGGGGGCCGCTGCCCATGGCGCCGAGGTGGAAGAGGTCCAGCCGGCCCAGGCGGGCCGGGAAGTAGGCGTGCTGATGGCCGCTCACGTAGGCCTCGACGCCGTGGCGCTCCAGCAGTTGCTGCAGGGCCGCCGGCTGGGCCAGCACCTCGCCCGGCCGGTCGCGGCCCTGGCTCACGGCCCGCAGGGGCAGGTGGCCCACCACCAGGCGCCGGCCGGCGGAGCGGGCGGCGGGGCCCGCCAGCACCCGCTCCGCCCAGCGCAGCTGCTCCGCCGGCACCTGGGCGGTGGAGGCGTCCCACACCAGCACGAAGGCGTCCTTCTGGCGGATGGCGTAGTGGAAGGGGAAGTCGCCGCTGTCGACGAACGTCAGCCCGAGGGCGTCGCGCCGGGCCCGCCAGAAGCGGGCCGCCTCGGCCCGGTCGTCGGCGAACAGGAAACGGCCAGCGGCACTGGCGCCGGAGGCATCGTGGTTGCCCATGGCCGGCGCGAACGGCAGGCCGGCGCGGCGCAGCGGGCCGAGCACGCTGCGGTCGAAGCCCGCCCACATGGCGGCCAGCCGCTGGCGGCCCAGCCCCGCCTTCTGGCCCGCCACCATGTCGCCGGCGCAGATCACCAGATCCGGACGCAGGGAGGGGATCAGGGCCACGCCCCGGTGCACCTCGGCGATGTAGGTGGTGGAGCCGTAGGCGGCGTTGAGGTCGCTGATCAGCACCAGGCGGGTGCCGCCGCCGGGCGGGGCCAGCAGGCCGCTGGCGGCACGGGTGGCGGCCGGCTTCCAAAGCTGCCAGAGGCCCGCCCCCAGGGCCAGGCCGGAGAGCGTCAGCACCTGGCGACGGCCGGGACTCGGCGGCATGACGGCAACGGCGGTGAACGGCTCCGATCCTGACGCCGGCGGCGCCGGGGCCCGCTGGGGGCCGCCGCTCAGGGCAGCCCCGGTTCCGGACGCCTGACGGGGGCTCGGTCCTGGGTCGTCTCCTGGATGGCCAGGCGGCGGCTCTCGAGGATCTGACCGATCTCACGGGCGAAGCTCGGCTGGCGGTCGATCATCTGATTGACGACCGCAGCGGAGATCTTCATCACCTCCAGGTCGTTGCTGGCCGCGACGGTGACCGCGCTGGGCTCACCGGAGAAGAGGCTCATCTCCCCGAAGAATTCTCCGCTTCTGAGTGAGAGGAGTTCGAGATCCTCGCCGCTGCCGTCCCGCCGGGTCATCAGGGCCTGACCGGCCACGATGATGTACAGCGCATTGCCCATCTGGCCCTGGCGGATCACCTTCTCGCCGGCGGCGAAATGCTGCAGGGAAATGCCGGAGGCGGAGGGGGTGACGCTGTCGTCCTCCCGGTTGATCGGCACGTAGGAGGGGATGGCCTGCAGGCTTTCGCTGAACTTCTTGGCGAGGCCCTTCTGCTGGCTCGTGGGGCCGTGGAAGTTGTAGACCGTCCGGATGGGGAAGGGGATGGAGAGATTGTTGCGTTTGGCGGCGTACCACACCCGGGTCATGAAGCGTTCGCGGATCTGTTCGATCTCGCCATAGTCACGGATGAAGAACTTCACCTCGTAGGAGACGGCGGAATCGGCATAGGCGAGGGTGAACACATCGGGCTCGGGATCCAGCAGGATGCCCTTGGTTTCCAGGGCCGTGCTCTTGAGCACCTGGCGGGCCAGGTTGGGAGGATCGTTGTAGGAGAAGCCGATCTGGATTCTCTCGGCATGGATCGGGGTGGGTTTGGTGAAATTGCGGATCACCTCGCTGCTGATCAGCTTGTGGGGAATCACCACCATCTCCTGCTCCAGGGTGAGCAGGCGCACGGCGCGCCAGTTGATGTCAATCACCTGGCCCACCACGCCGCCCACCTCGAGCCAGTCGCCCACCGTGAATGGCCGCTCGAACAGCAGGGCGATGCCCGACATGACGCTGCCGAGGGTGTCCTGCAGGGCCAGGCCGATGACGATCGAACTCACCCCCAGGGCGGTGACCAGGCCGGCCAGATCGGCATTCCAGACCGTGGCCAGCACGAAGGCCGTGCCCAGCAGGATCAGGAACAGGCGGGCCAGATCGATCAGCAGTTTGGGCACCCGCGAGCGCCAGGTGTCGGCCTCGGCCTGCTCGAACAGGATCACGTTGAGCAGGGAGAGGGCGGCGTGGATCACACACACCCAGAACACCGTCTCCACCGTCCGGAACAGGCGGGTGCCGGGATCGACCTGGAGCAGGTGCTGCAGGAAGACCAGCAGCGCCAGGATCGGCACCAGCACGTCCCGCACCAGTCGCACGGTGCCGGCGATGGCCCGCCGCCTTCGCTTGAGCCGGTGGATGCATTCGCCCAGCAGGATCGTGGCCAGGGGGAAGCCCACGGCCAGGCCCATCCCCCAGAGCCAGATGGGGGTGGGGCTGCTCATGGGGTGGTGACCGCTTCGCCGGCCGCGGCCGGGATGGCGCTGGTAAGCCGCCAGGCCTGCAGGGGGGGCTGGGCCTCGGCGGCCGCGCCGGTGCGCTCGAACTGGTAGAGATCCTCGAGCCGGTGGTGCACCACCGCCGAAACGAGCACGGCCCCGGAGGGACAGACCTGGCTGAGCAGGTGGGCCGTCTTCACCGTCTCCCCCCAGATGTCGTAGACGACCCGGCTCTTGCCGACGATGCCGGCGAGGATGTCGCCGGAGTGGACACCGATCTGAATGCCGAGGTCGAAGCCCCGCTCCAGGTTGAAGCGCCGCAGGATGCCCAGCATCTCGATGGCGAAATCAAGGGCCCGTTTGTCGTGGTCGAGATAGGGAACCGACAGGCCGCAGACGGCCAGATAGCTGTCGCCGATCGTCTTCACCTTCTCCAGGCCGAAGCGTTCGGAGAGGTCATCGAAGGACGCCACCAGGTCGTTGAGAATCGCCAGGGATTCATGGGCGCTGAGGGTGGAGACGAGCCGGGAGAATCCCTTGAGGTCGGCGAACAGGACGGCCACGTTGGTGACCTCCTCGGCGATCTGGGTTTCGCCGCGCTGCAGCCGACGGGCGATGGCGGCGGGGAAGACGCTGAAGAGCAGCTTCTCGTTCTCCTGGTTCTTCTGATCGACCAGGTCCGTCTGGGTCTGGAGGCTCTGGACGACGGCATTGAAGGACTGGGCCAGTTCGCCGAACTCATCGCCCGAATTCAGGGCCGGGATGCTGGTGAGTTCGCCGGAGGAGACCTTGCGGGCGCTGTCGATCAGCTTCTGCACCGGCCTGACGAACAGATGGGCCAGGGCCATGGCCAGCACGGTGACCACCAGGATCAGCAGGGTGACGGTGATCAGGATCTGCTGCTGGAAGGCATGGATCGGGGCATAGGCCTCCGACAGGTCCATCTGGGCGAGGATCACCCAGTCGAAGCCCTTGATCTGCAGCGGGGCGTAGGAACTCAGCACCGGCACGCCGCGGTAGTCGATCACCTGCTGGGTGCCGCTGCCGCCGGCGATCGCCTTGGTCACGGCCGGGGTCGCCACCGGCTGCTGCAGGATCGTGGTGCCGTACTGGCGCAGGCGGGCGATGGCATCGTCCTTGACGCCGCGGGAGGAGAGCTGGGCCAGGTAGGCCTTGGGATCCTCCAGGTAGAAGCGCGAGGCGGAGCGCATGAGGGTGTCCTGGCCCACAAGGATGGTTTCCCCCGACTCGCCGAGGCCGTCCTTCCGCCAGGCCTGGTTGCCGGTCATGACGTTGTTGATCTCGTCGACGGGCATCTGGAACGCCAGGACCCCCACCAGGGTGGAGCCGTTGTAGATGGGGGCGGCGATGAAGGAGGCGGGGGTGCCGTAGGAGGGGGCGTAGGCGGCGAAATCGATCAGCTGGGTGAAGCCCTTCTCCTTGGAGGCGATCACCTGACGCACCAGCTGGGCGAGGTTGCTGTCCTTGTAGGGGCCGTTCTGGAGGCTGGTGGCGAAGTCGGTTTCCTTGAAAACGGTGTAGACGATCTGTCCCTGCGGGTTGATCAGGAACATGTCGTAGTAGCCGAATCTGGCAACGATGTTGCGGAAGATCGGGTGATAGCGGCCATGCGCCCGGGAGTAGGTGCTGCCATCGTTGGCGGCCACGAGCTGCTGTTTCTTGCCGACGGGATTGGGGTTGGCGGCGATGTAGTTGTACTGGAGGTGACGTGTGGCCCGCTCGCTGGGCAGGTAGGCCGGCAGGTTGGGGGTACCGGAATTGATCCTGTCGAGGCGGGGCAGGAACTGGGTGCGGTAGTAGGCCTCGAGTGCCGGGCCTGTCCCGGGGGATTCGGGGGCGGTGGCGAGCTGGCGATAGGCCGCGTCGAACTGCTCGACGGCAGCGATGATCGACAGATCCTCACTCAGGGTCTGGGTGTGATTCTGGATGGTACGGAAATAGGATTCGATCTGATAGGCCTTGGAGGCGCGAACGCTGGTGAGCTGATTGAAGACGCGATCGGTGAGATTGATCTGGCCACTCCGATATCCCAAGGCGGCGGAGAAGAGCGTGGAAAATCCGCTGACCAGCAGAAGCATCAGGATCAGCTTCGATTTGATGCTGAGCTGATTCAGCGAACCCCGGGAGAGACGACGCATCCACACCAGAGTCGTCACCGTGGACTTCTTCGTTATCAGCGTAGTCGGGCGATCTCACTGTTTTGTAGTCATTGCCACCCTTCCTTCTTCCCTCCTCCGGCCGGCTTGCCGCTGCGTCTCAGGGCACGCGCCGGAAGCCGTAGCCCTGGTAGTCGAAGCCGCTCACCCGGCCGGCCCCATCGCTGCGGAACGGCACCTCCACCGGCGCCGAGAGCACCCCGGGCCAGAGCAGCTGGAAGGTCTCGCCGTCCCAGGGGCTGAGCGGCGCCCGGTAGCGGGCCGGCCCGGCCTGCACCTCCAGGGCGCCGTTGCGCTCGGCCACGGTCCAGGTGCCCCACAGGTCGCTGACATAGGTGCCGCTGTAGGCCGCCAGGGGCCGGGCGGGCGGCTTCGCGTCGGCGGGCCGGGGCTCGGCGGCCAGCAGCAGGCGCTCGATGTCGCGGGCCTTGGCGCGGATCGCCGGCTGCAGGTCGGCCTCGCCGGGGCGGCCGAAGGCCTGCTGCAGCAGGGCCGCCCGCACCGCCTCGGGCAAGGCGGTGAGGTTGCGGTTGGCCAGGATCGCCACGGCGAAGCGCTTCTGGGGGACCACCAGCAGCAGGGTGCGCACGCCGTCGAGGGCGCCGCCCTTCTCCAGCACCTTGAGGCCGTTGTAGTGGTACACCCCCCAGCCGGGGGCGTAGTCGAAGCCGGAGTCGGCGTCGATGGGGGGGAACTCGGCGAAGCCCGGCTCCTCGGCGATCACCGGCTCGAACATCGCCTGCACGGCCGCTTCCGAGAGCACCCGCCGGCCGTCGATCGTGCCGCCGCCCGTCAGCAGGGTGAGGAAGCGGCCCAGGTCGCCGGCGCTGCTGGCGAAGCCGCCGGCGGCGATGAACAGGGCGCTGAGGTTGGGGGGGACCACCTGGAGGCGTCCGTCCACCACGGCGTGGGAGCGGCTGAGGTCGGTGAGCGCCGCGGGGCGGCTGCCGTCACCGATCAGGGTGCTGGCCACCCCCGTGCGGCCCATGGCCAGGGGCTCGAAGATCAGGGAGCGGCTGAGTTCGGGGAAGGGCTGGCCGCCGGCCTTCGCCGCCAGCTCGCCGGCCAGGAAGAAACCGATGTTGGAGTAGGCGGGTCGGTCGCGGAAGGAGGTGGCGGGCTCCACGTAGCGGACCCGGCGCAGCACGTCGGTGCCGCCGTAGCCAAGGTGATCGAAGAGGTCGCCGAAGAAGGCGGGGAAGCCGGCGCGGTGCACGAGCAGATCGCGGGCGTTCACCCAGCGGCCCGCGTAGGCGTCATGGAGACGGAAGTCGGGCAGGAGTGACACCATCGGCTGCTCCCAGGCCAGCTTCCTGCGATCCACCAGGGCGGCGACGGTGGCGGCGGTGAAGGTCTTGGAGACGCTGGCCAGCTGGAACACGGTGCCTGCGGTGACGGGGGCGCCGCTGGCCAGATCGCGCACCCCGAAGCCTTCCACCAGCGTCAGCCGGCCGTCCTGCACCAAGGCGATGGCGGCTCCGGGCACCTGGTATTCGGCGAGGGCCCAGCGGCCGATCCGGCGGGCCGCGGCGGCATCCACGCCGCTGCCGGGGGCGTAGCCGGGCAACCCATCGGCGGCGACGGCCCGGGGCAGGGGAGCGGCCAGGGCCAGGGCCAGCAGGAACACCCGCACCCCGTTGAGACGCTTCATGCCGCAGGACCCGGACGCTGATGCCGGGAAGTCTGGCCAGCCGCGGGCCTTCCGGCCCGGGCCAGCAGGCCGTGGGCCGCCGGCACGTAATAGAGAGCCAGGGCCGTGGCGCCCACCAGGCCGCCGGCCACCGCGATCGCCAGCGGCGGCCAGAAGCCGGAGGGATCGAGCATCAGCGGCAGGAAGCCCACCACGGTGGTGATCGTTGTGGCCAGCACATGGCGGGTGGCGTGCTCCACCACCGCGGTGGTGGCGGCAGGGTCGCCGCTGCGGGCCAGCGGATCACTGCGGATGGCGGTGAGCACCACGATCGCGTCGTTCACCGCCAGCCCGATCAGGCCGAGGGTGCCGAGGATCGCGGTGAAGCCGAACGGCGAACCGCTGAGCTTCAGGGCCAGGGCCGCCAGCCCCACCGACAGCAGCGCCACCGAGGCGATCAGGGCGGCCATCCGGAAGGAGCTGAAGGAGAGCACCAGGGTGGCCGTCATCAGGATCAGCAGCACGCCCACCGTGGAGAGCAGGTTCGCCACCGCCTCGCCACGGGCATCGGCTTCACCGCCGTAGGCCAGGCTCACCCCGGCCGGCAGCTGCCAGCCCTCCCGCTCAAGCTGGCGGCGGAACTCCCGCAGCACGGACTCCGGCAGCGCCCCCGCCTGCAGAAAGGCCTGCACCGTGTTGACCCGCTGCCCGTCGCGCCGTTCGATCGCGGCCAGCTCCGGCTCCAGCCGCAGCCCGGCCAGGGCCCCGAGGGGAATCGGGTCGTCGCTGCCGGGCGCCACCAGATCCAGTGAGGCCACCTGCTGGAGATCACGGCGCTGGGTCTCGGCCACCTGCACCCGCACCGGCACGGTGGTGACCCCCTCCAGGATCGAGCCGCCGACGCTGCCCTCGAGGCCGCCCTGGAGCTGGCGGGCGATGGCGCGGTTGTCGAGGCCGCTGCGGCGGGCCTGCTCCTCGTCCACCGCCAGGGCCAGACGGGGCACGGCCTCGCTCAGGCTGGCGGCGGTGTGGGTCACAGGTTCCAGCTGGGCCAGGTGGCGGCGCAGCTCGTCGCCGGTGCGGCGCAGCTGCTCCAGATCGGCCCCCTCCAGCCGCAGCTCGATCGGCGCCTCGAAGGGGGGGCCCTGCTCCAGCTGCTTCACCAGGATCCGGGCCTCGGGGAACTCCTGATCCAGCGCCTGCTGGAGGGAGCGGATCGTCGTCCGCACCCCCTCGGCCCCCCGCAGCTGCACCAGGCCCTGGGCGTAGTGGGGGGCGTTCTCCTCGGAGGCGATCACGTTGTAGAAGAACGGCGGGGCGCTCTCGCCGAGAAACCAGTGCACGTCGTCGACGTGGGCGACCTGACGGATCCGCTGCCGCACCGCCATCGCCAGGGCCTCGGTGCGCTCCAGGGCACTCTGCTGGGCCAGGCGCAGCTCGATCCGGAACTGGTCGCGGTTGGTGGGGGGAAAGAACTGCTGCTCGA
>CAZBMT010000063.1:0-9193 GCA_964492645.1 uncultured Cyanobium sp.
CGGTCGCTGAACAGGAGCTGGTAGAGCCCCACATGCAGCAGCCAGCGCAGGGGCGGGGGCTGGCGCAGGGCGGGCACCTTGCCGAGGGCATCGATCCAGGCATCGAGCAGCAGCCGCTGGCGGATGGCCCCGTAGGCGATCTCGGTGGCCAGGGAACGGTCGGCGGGCAGGAGGCGTTCGCCGGCGCGAGCCAGGCAGCCCAGCTCCCGCTCCAGGGCGGCGTCGGCATAGGCCCCGGCCGCAACCGCCTGCAGCACCTGCCAGGCCAGCTGCCGGGAGGCCAGACCGGGGACGACGTCGCTGGGAACGGTGTCGCTGGCGTGAATCGGCGGGCTCCCGGGAGGCTTCATTCCGTTGTACAGGACCGTCCGGCTGTCCAGGCCTCCCCTGCCAGCGGCAGCAGCGCGGCGGGCGGGTGCCAGCGGTGCCGGGCCAGGGGCAGGCGGCCGTCGGCGGCCACGGCGATCCCCTCGGCCAGCAGCAGTTGCCGCTGCATCCAGTCGCTGCCCTCGCGGCCGGGGCTCATGGCGATGCGCCCCTGGGCATTCACCACCCGGTGCCAGGGCACGTCGGAGGGCAGGGGCAGGCGCCGCAGGGCCCAGCCCACCTGGCGGGCGCAGCCCCAGGCGCCGATCAGCTCGGCGACCTGGCCGTAGGTGGCCAGCTGGCCGGGGGGGATGCGGGCCACCATCGCGTAGACGCGGCTGTTGAAGGGGCGCTCCGTGACAGCCATGGGGTGAACGGCGAAGCGGGCAAGGTCGATGATGGCGTTTTCCAAGGCCGATGCCGCTGCTGCCCCGCCGTTTCGAGCGCCTGCGGGCGGTGCTCGATCGCCGCATGGGGGATCTGACGCTGCTGCTGGAGCAGGTGGACAAGCCCCACAACCTCTCGGCGATCCTGCGCAGCTGCGATGCGGTGGGGGTGCTGGAAGCCCATGCCGTCAGCCTCCCCGGGCGCACGCCCACCTTCAACAGCACGGCCCTGGGCAGCCAGAAGTGGGTGGCGCTGCACCGGCACCGGAGCAGCAGTGAGGCCATCGCCAAGCTCAGGGCCGGCGGCTTCCGGCTCTACGGCACCCACCTGGGGGCCAAGGCGGTGGACTACCGCGACTGCGACTTCACCGGACCGACGGCCTTCGTGCTGGGGGCGGAGAAGTGGGGGCTGGGCGAGGCGACGGCCGCGGCGATCGACCAGGCGATCGTGATCCCGATGCTGGGCATGGTGCAGTCGCTCAACGTGTCGGTGGCGACGGCGGTGCTGCTGTTCGAGGCGCTGCGGCAGCGGGAGCAGAAGGGCTGCCTGCCGAGCCGGGGCGAGGGGCTGGCGCCGGAGCGCTATGGCCGGCTGCTGTTCGAATGGGCCTACCCGCAGGTGGCCGACTGGTGCCGGCGGGAGGGGCGCCCCTATCCCGCCCTCAGCCCGGAAGGCGCCATCCTCGAGGAGCTGCCGCGGACCGTGCGGTTTCGCTGCTGAGGGGCAGGCGGTGGGCTGGGGTGGGCTGGACACCGACGCCAGAGGGCCAGTCGCCAACGCCTCAGAGACGCTCGGTGATCAGCGCCTGCCTTGATCCCTGAGGGCGCTTCTCGAAAACGACGACACTGTCGTAGATGGAAATCGAATCCGTACTTCGGGTAAACGGTGAAACCTCAAGTGCGCCTCGAGTATGCACGGCATTGAGATCATCAATTCTTTCCTTGGCGAATTCCATAAAGGTGCCACTCTGCTTCAGGCCGCCCCCATACTCCCCCCAGTAGCAGGTATGCGTATCTTCAACCAGGTAAACGCCATTGGCATGAATTCGCTCGTAAAGCAGCCTGAAAGATGCAATCGTCTGCTTCATCAGATGGCTTCCATCGTCAATGACAATATCGATCTGAGGGTGATCGAGAAAGACTTGCTGAATCACCTGTGGGTCATCCTGACTGCCAATGATTACTTCGATACCATCAGCCTAATGCACCTTGCATTCCGGATTGACGTCCAGACCAATAATCCAAGCTGATTGACCGAAATACTCTTTCCACATTTCCAGCGACCCTCCTCCATGCACCCCGATTTCAAGAACGACGGGCGCAGCACCCCGAAAGCGGGAGAAGTGTCGCTCATAGATATCAAAGTAATGAATCCATTTGTGGAGACGCTTTGAGCTATTCTGCAGAAAGTATCTATGCAGAAAACCTGACGAACGAACCGATTCCACTCCCGCACCAGCGATGAAGGCTCATACTCTAATCATCAGTCGCATCAAAGGTCCCAAAAGCCGTCTCTCCTTGGATCATGCTGAGACAGTTTTGAACGAGGGATCATCGGTCGCCTGCTTGGTCTCATCAACAGGAGCATTCATCACCATCGCGCCACCGGCTATCGAATCGACTGCCAGGGTCTCCTCCCGCCCAGGCCGGGCGGCCGAGAAGGCATCGTCATTGGCCTGCACGCTTCCCTGCACGCTTCGACGTCATGCACCTGGCTGGGCCGGGGTCTCCTGCACGGCGGCAAATCGAAGGTCATCGATGGCGTACTGCGTCGCCAGCCGGAGCAGGTCGGTGCGCCGCTGGGCGCTCAGCGGCAGCGGGCACCGATCGGCTTCGGGGATCCTGGCGATGTGGACGATGAACTCCTGGCCAGGACGGTCGATCACCTCGCGGATACGCAGCAATGGGAGAAAGCCGCAGGCCTGCAGATCCTCGAAGATCAGCAGGAAGCTGTAGGGATTGAAGACGAAGCTGTGGATGCCGCCGATGTGGCCGAATTCATGGTTGAACTGCAGGGCAGCGAAGGCTTCGGCATCGATCGTTCCGCCGCAGGCCGCCACCACCACCTGCTCGATCGCATAGCTGCGATCGCCGATGGTTCGGCCGTCGGCCAGGGTGGCCGCGCTGGCAGACTGATCGAAGAGCGCCCCCAGGGTCGCCCTGGTGCGGGCCGCCTGATGGGCATCGATCAACTGCCCCGTGGTTGAGAGGGGCCGGAAGCAGTCGAAGCAGCGGCTGCCAACGGGGATCGCCATCGTCAGATGGCCCCCTTCGGAGAGCAGCACGGCCGCGTCATCGAGAAAGGCGATCGGATCCGGGAGGTGCTCGAAGTTGTGCGACGAGAGCACATACTGCAGCGATCCCGCCGCCTGCTTGACACGAGCCTCCGGACCCTCGCAGTAGGCGGTCACGCTGGACAGCAGGCCACCGCAGAGCAGCACATCCACCTCCTCCACAACCTCCTGAAGAGGCATCACATCCGGGTCATCGGCGTAAGCCTCGAGCAGCTGCTGCCTCGGCAGGAGATCGGCCACGAGGCAGTTGAACCCCTCCCGCTTGGCACAGATCGGGCGGTGGAAAGGGCCCACCTCAAGGCCCAGGCCTTCCCGGTTCACGTGACGGCGCAGCTCCTCCAGCCGGGTCGGCAGGCGGGATGGTGGCGCCGGTGGCTCCGCCGCCTGTGGAGAAGGCGGTATCTGCAGGTCTGCGTCGGCAACCGCCTGCCCCCATGCCGCGGTACGTCCCAGTTGCAGCCGGTGCAGATCGGCGGCCAGCACCTCCTGGGCAGCCCGTGGCAGGCCGCTCATCAGCTGCTGCAGCGCCAGGGGCCCACCAAGCCGTGTGGGCAGGCTGAACAGCAGAATCTTCTTGACAAAGGGAAATCCTTCTTCGCGCAGGGTCCGCCACAGGAACAGGGAGGGGTTGATCTGATCGAGCCTGTAGTCGCCTAATCCGGCCAGGTCATCGGAGGCCCTCGGGTGCAAAAGCACCCCTGAGATCAGGGGATTAACAACACGCAGTGCCACCCCGGCACCAGCCATGGCCTGCGAGAGGCCGATCTCGCCGTTGTCGATCAGCTCCTGCTTGCTGGCCTTCCCGTCGAGGGAGGTCCAGAAACCGACCCAGGCCGGGTGGGTGAGCAGGCTGGCATTGGCGCACAACCCGTAGGACTGCAGGTGGTGGCCTCGCTCGTAACTCTCCGTCAGCCCTGACAAGGCGGCGGCGGGCGGGGCCGCCCCGGCCAGAGCCATCAGCTCCTCCAGACACATGAGCGGAGCAGGGCCGTCCTCGATGGGGAGGATGCTGTCGTTGATCAGAAGCACGTGCCGGAACGGCACCCCCTCGGCGGCGAGGCGTGCCACCGCCAGAGCGGTATCCCGGTAGGCGCCGATGCAGCGTCCCTGGTTCACCCGTCTCTGGCAGAAGATCTGCGGATGCAGGGCAAGGAATTCGATTGACTCCTCATCGAAGCCAGAACAGGTGCTCAACAGCACTGCATGGCCTCGCTCCACTAGGGCGGCCAGCAGCCGGCGCCACAGCATCGGGAGAAAGCCGAGAGAGTCGTAGTGGTGCAGGTGCACCAGCGAGACCGGGGCTGGCAGGGCCCGGAGCATCGCTGCCAGATGCTCCTGCTCGGTGGCGTGATCAGCCGGGGGAGGCTGTCCCAGGCGGAGCGCGTCGATCGTCATGCCACCTTTACGGTGGCGGAAGCATAGTCAAGGGCCCGGGAAAGGCTCACCCCACCGGTCGTTGGTGGAGCGCCGGCTCAGCTGGGCTCCCTGGCGATTTTGTCCCAGCGCAGACCCATCAGCTCGCAGGACAGACAGGGCATGCGTTCGAGTGCATGAAGCAGGGTATTGTCAGCTGCCAGGGGTTCCGGTGGCAGGCCTTCCAGAGTCAGTCCCAGGGAATGCAGCGGCGTCAGCGCCGCTGGACGGGCCCAGAAGAAACCGCCGGCCGGGTATTCGAGCAGTTCCACGCCGCTGGTGTCGCAACCGAACGGGGCGAGCAGGCTGTCCACGAGCGGCCGCATGTTGCCCCAGCCGATCAGCCAGAGCAGGCTCGGGAGATAGTCGGGAAAGAGCAGACCAAGCCCGGCATCCCCTGCGAAAAGCCGCCGGATGGCTGCGATGCGGGCCGGCGAGCCGCACAGCAGGCTGTTGTGGTCGTGAAACCACTGGCCATCCGATTCCTTTCCATGGGAGAAGAGGCAGAGGTCGTAGGCCTGCAGCGCGGTGTTGAAGACGATGCACTTGCTGGGCAGATCCCGGCCGATGTTGGGGAGGACGCGTACCTCCATCGTCTTGATGCCGTAGTCCTGCGCCAGCGTCAGCAGCACCTGCCCCACCAGCGCCTCGGAAGTGGTCACGAAGAAATCCACCAGTCCCGCCAGATGGCAGCCGAAGTCAGCGAAGAACTGCCGGGCCTTTGTGGGCGTGTGGAAGTGGAGAACGGCCGCGCAGCGCAGCCCCGCCCCGCCGGATTCAGGGCAGGCCGGTTCAGGGCCGGCCGAGTGTTCGAGCCGGATCGGCGCCTTCAGCCTCCGCCAGAAGAATGGATGGGGGTGGTACTGCCGGTAACAGCCCTCTTCTCGGTGGAAAGCCTCGATGCCGCGAGGATCGCTGTAGGTCCACTGGTAGGTGTGCCGGTACCAGAGAGCATCCACCGGCTCGTCGCGCCCCGTCGCCGGCCAGGGCGGCGGAGATGGACGCGTGGGCGGCAGCCCTCCCCCGCCTCCGGGTGAAACAGGCGGCGGGTAAGTGCGATCGAGGGCCTCGGCTGTGGAGGGAGCCTGCGGCTGGAGGCGGAAGCGCTCGCGGGCCGAGGCGGCATGCCGTTCCAGAAGCTCCGGCTGGCCGTACAGCTCCTCCAGTCCCGGCGTCGGATTGTCCTCCTCGACCGGCAGCACGAGCTCGAGCTGTCCCTCCTCCGCCTGGGTGTGGGGGTGCAGCAGGGCGATGCAGGGGATGCGGTTGGCGACCAGGTGCAGGATTCGCGGCCATTCCAGAATCCGTGTGGGATGGGAATGCAGATTCAGACAGGCCCTGCAACGCGACAGCATTCCATCCCGGCTCCACCCGTAGACCCCGAAGAAGGCTTCCAGACGCAGTCGCTCCGAAAGGCGGATGCTGCCGAGGATCCTCTCCCGCAGCGGCGTCGTCGACCCGTAGTACAGGAAGGCGTCGCCGCAGCGCGGCTGGCGCTCGATCCGCTCCAGCCGAGGGTGGTGGCCGAGCCGCAGCGGCACGAACCAGGAGGGGGGACGTCCGGGGAGCCGCTGCCGCAGGCTGCGCAGGTTGGCGGTGGAGTAGTCCCAGATGGGGAAACGGTCGGCGAGGGACAGGATCCGTTCGGCCCATCGGCCGAAATCGCCCTCAAGCTGCTCGGTGTTGAACACGATGCTGGTGGCGGGGATGGCCTCGGTTTCAGCCGGCTCAAGCAAATGGGCGCCGAGGAGAATGTTGATGGCGCCATCCTGAAAACAGTTAGTCCGCAGATCTACCCCATGTCCGAGATCCAGCAAGGAGTGGTAGAGAAGAATCCGGATTTCATCGAAAGCACGGGCATGGGGATATCCAGCTGGCTCAATGGTGATGATCGCAAAACTGGCCATGGTTTCCGTGCTGCGAAGCGACTCATTGCCCGGGGAAAGCCCGGGCAAGCCCATCAGCAAGGGCCTGCTGGTAGCGCTGCCGGAAACTCTGCTCATAGCCAGCACATTCCTCGTCGATACCCCCAATCACCGACCCGCACAGATAGGGGTGGCCTTCGATCGGATGCACTTCCTGCCGCCACCGGGAAGCCAACGATGCATACTCGGGATCGGGCTCGGTGTGCAGGTAATGGCCGACCATGGCTGAGCTCAGCATAGGCACCTTGAAGAACTGTAGCCTCTGCATGTACTCAGTATCTTCGAAGTAGCGCAGATCAGCCATGTAGCCATAGCTGCCCAGTAAATCGGTGGCGGCGATGAAGCTGTTCACGCCACAGTTCACCAGGCTGTTGTTGATCAGCACGATCTTCTTCTGGCTCATGCTCACCCGGCTCCAGCTGGTGCACACCAGCGGAACCCCCTGAAGCTGCATGAGCAACCAGCCATGCAGACAGCGCAGAGGATGAAACAGGTCATCGTCATCCAGCAGAGTGAAACAGGGGCTGGTGATCTCCCTGAGGGCACGGTTGCGGCACTGGCCGACACCACGATTCTCCTCACTGAAGAACACCGATACCTTCCAGTGCTCCTCCTCCCCACCCAGCTCCCCGAGCAGGCGATGCACGAGATCCAGATCCTCCCGCTTCCCATCCACACTGATCAGGCACTCGATCGTCACCCCCACCTGCTGCCGCAGGCTGCGCAGGGCCGCGCGCAACAGATTCTCAGTCGGCCTGTGCACCGGTATCACCACCGCCAGAGCAGGCCGCTGTCGCCAGCCCTCCACACCGGGATTGCTGAGCAGGCCCTGGAGCTCCTGGTAGAGAGGCAACGACAGATAACGGACGAACGTCCAGTACTCCGCATCGAAATCCAGCAGGATCCTGCCAATGACGCCCTGTTCCTCCGGATCGATCCAGGGCAGGGTTCCGAGCGCGGCCGCCATGGCATCGAGACGCTCGAGATGGGTCAGGAAGTCGGGATCCATCGACACTCAGGCGGAAGCTCCGAAAGCCCGCATCCCTCATTCCACCCGGCTGGCCTGGTCCACCCGGGCGGCACTCGGCAGCCAGAGGGCAAGCCCCAGCACCAGAACTTCCAGCAACAGCTGCCGCCCCCCCAACAGCACCACCACAACCGCCACGGAGGCGAGGAACTTCTGGAACACCCTCCAGACGTCGTCAGGCGAATTGCTTCCCCGCGCCCAGAGCAGAACCGCCCCAGCCATCAGCAGCAGATCCAGCCACCAGGGCATGGTGATCACGAAGACACTGCTTGACCATAGGAACGGAAGCGCTCTCTGCCATCACCCCCCTGAGGTGGTGAGACAGCGGCTCAACCCTGGGTCCTGACGGAGGCACCTCCCGACAGCCAGTTCTCCAGGCCTTCCCCCAGGAACGACAGGCCGAGCACCAGCACGAACATCGCCAGGCCAGGGAACAGGGCGGTCCACCAGATGCCGGTGGGCAGGGCGGTGAGGGCCTGCTGCAGGTCGCTGCCCCACTCCGGGATCGTCTCCGGCAGGCCGAGGCCGAGGAACCCCAGGCCCCCGAGCACCAGCACCGCGTCGGCGGCATTGAGGGTGAGCAGCACCGGCACGGAGGTGATCACGTTGCGGAACAGGTAGCGCCGCAGGATCCAGGCGGGACCGGCCCCGAGGGAGCGGGCCGCCTCGATGAACAGCTCCGCCTTCACCTGGGCCGACTGGTTGCGCACCACCCGGAAGTACTGGGGCACATACACCACACACAGGGCGGCGGCGGCGTTGGGCAGGCCTCGGCCCAGCAGAAAGGCGAGCACCACCGAGAGCAGCAGCACCGGCAGGGTGTAGAGGGTGTCCATCAGCAGCACCAGCAGGCGATCGACCCCGCCGCCGATGTAGCCGCTGACCATGCCGAGGGGAACGCCGATGGCCAGGGCGAGCACCAGGGCGGTCAGCACCACCTGCAGGGCGACACTGCTGCCGGAGAGCGTGCGCACGCAGACGTCGCGGCCGAGGCGATCGGTGCCGCACCAGTGGCCGAGGGAGGGCGGCGCGTAGATCGGGTTCTCCAGGCCCGCGTTGGGATCGCTCAGCAGACCCGCCTGCACCAGCAGCGGGGTGGCCAGGGCGATCAGCCCGTAGACGACGACGATCGCCAGCCCCCAGCGCGCCATGCGCTGGGCGAGGCTGGGAGCTGCGAGCCGGGGTGTCCTGCCGATCCGATGGGCCTCCATGCCGGTTTCACCCATGTCGTGAACATCGGCGCTCTGACGGGCGCCGATGAGGGTCGCCAGAAGAGTAACGTCATTGATTATCGATGGGGCGTCGTTGGCTGGCGCCATCGAGATTGCCAATCGATCGGGCAGGATAAACACCTCCGAAGTGCGGCGCGTCAAGTCAGGCTTCGGGATTCCAAGCGGATTACTGGCGAGCTTGCAGTCAATTCTCACGCTGGTATAATGTGAATTGACTTCGTCACTCCACTTCAGAGTGCTGATCTCCATCGTGGCCGAGCATCGTTCAGCCTTCCCGATCCAATGACCAGCGCCCGCCTGCTGATCGTCGACGACGATCCTGAGCTGCGCGGCTTCCTCAGCTCCGAGCTGGCGGTTGAGGGCTATGCGTGCGAGGAAGCCGCCTGCGGCCAGCAGGCCCTGGGCCGGATCCGCAGCCAGACATGGGATCTGGTGCTGCTCGACTGGAATCTGCCGGATTTCAGCGGTGTGGAGGTGTGCCGGCGGATGCGCAAAGGCGGCATCTCCACCCCCGTGCTGATGCTCACCGCCCGGGATGAGGTGCAGCAAC
>CAZBMT010000064.1:0-3299 GCA_964492645.1 uncultured Cyanobium sp.
ATCTGGGGGCCAATCAGGTGGTGGTGCGCTGAGGCAGGCCGGCGGCCTCCAGCCGGGCCTCCAGCTCCTCGGGCTCGTCGACCGGCAGCCGGGTCACCAGCTCCCCGTCCACCACCAGCACCGGCGCCTGGCCACAGGCCCCCAGGCAGCTTACGTGCTGGAGGGCCCAGACGCCATCTCCCGCCGGATCATCGAGGTGCACCCCGAGCCGCTGCTCGATGCGCGCCGCCACCTGTCCCCCTCCCTTGACGTAGCAGGCGGTGCCGAGGCAGATGGCGCAGCGGTGGGTGGTGGGGGGCTCCAGCCGGAACAGGTGGTAGAAGCTCGCCACCCCGTGGACGCGGCTGAGGGGCAGACGCATGGCGACCGCCACCACCCGCAGGGACTCCGGCGAGAGATAGCCGTGCAGCTCCTGCACCTGGTGCAGCACCTCGATCAGGGCATCGGAACGGGCCCCGTGGCGACGGACCACCTGG
Source organism: uncultured Cyanobium sp. (assembly GCA_964492645.1). Lineage (GTDB taxonomy): Bacteria > Cyanobacteriota > Cyanobacteriia > PCC-6307 > Cyanobiaceae > Cyanobium. Next base: position 477 of record CAZBMT010000064.1, read on the forward strand.
GCGATGCGCGCATCGTCCCTGGCGGGTGCTGCTTTCGGTGCGGCTGCTTTGGCTGGGGCGGCGGAGCTGGTCATGCGGCAGATCTCCCACCCCCCCTTGCTAGCCAGTGCCGGGGTGATGGTCAGCACGGCCGAGAGCCTTTGCTGTACTCACTAAGTTCAGAAGATTCGGGCCACGACACCTCTGCTGCGAATGGTCCAGCTTCAAGGGGTCATGTTGAGCATGGCGCTGTTGTTCGCTTCAGCCACCCTGGCCTGCCGGAAGCACCTCAAGGGCCACCAGAACAGCGCCGAGAGCCATTCGGACGGCGTCAGCCGCTGAAGCCATCCGCCACCGACGGCTGGTGGGGCCGGCGGCTCCGTGATTGTCAGCTTCCTTCGTCAGTCACCGCCATTTGGTCGCTGTCCAACGTCCCTTTCGATCACGGTTGATCGTCCTGGCTGCGGCCCTGGTTGGGGTCTTTCTCGTTGAGCAGCTCCTGTCATGAAGCCCGGGAATCACTCTCTACCCGTGCGACTGGATCCCTGTGGTGCTGGCGGCCTCGTTCGCCACCCCCCGCCAGGTGGGCTGGTTCACGAGCCTGGCGATCGTCCCGACCGTCCTCCGGTCGCTCGTCGCCCCCCAGGCCACCACCCCGAAGCTGCTGCTGCGGCTGGCCGGCCTGATCGGGATGGCCTGGGTTTCCCCGGCGGTGCAGCAGCTGCTGGCGTGACATCCAGACAAAGTGGAACCCGGCCGGCGGAGAAGCGCACCGAGGCGGTCCTGGCCGCTGCGGAGGAGTGGCTGCGGCTGCGGCTGACGATGGCGAACACCTCCACCGGCATCTCCCTGCCCGAAGCCGAGGACCATGGGCCCGGCGACGAGCTGGTGGTGGTGCTCCAGAGGGTGCGGGAGCTGGGCGATGCGGTCACCATCGTCGAGAAGCTCCGCCGGCCGGTGTCCGAGCCGATCGTCACCGGTGCCGGCAGCCTCTCGATCGCCCTCAGCATCGGCGTGACCATGGTGCGCCCGGGGGAGAACCCCGACGCCATCATCACCAGGGCCGAGCACGCCATGGACCGGGCCAAACAGTCCGGCCGCAGCCAGGTGGTGACCTTCAGCGACCAGACGGACAGTGCCGATGACCGCAGCGTCGCCCGGCAGTCCGTGCTCTGAACGCTGACAGCCTGGCCTGGCCCTGTCGTGGCCGGCGACACTGGGCAGGGAGCGCACCGGGGCGACGGCCATGCAGATTGCGGGAATCGACCATGTGGTGCTGCGCTGCCGGGATCTGGAGCGGATGGAGCGTTTCTACACGGAGGTGCTGGGCTGCGCCGTGGCACGACGCAACGAAGCCCTGGGCATGATCCACCTGAGGGCAGGCAGCAGCCTGATCGATCTGGCGGCGGTCAGCGGCGAGCTGGGTCGCCGGGGCGGGGCCGCCCCGGGGAAGGACGGCCACAACCTGGATCACGTCTGCCTGCGGATCGAACCCTTCGAAGAAGGCGCCCTGCGGGCCCATCTGCTGCGTCAGGGCATCGATCCCGGCCCGCTGCATCACACCTACGGGGCCGAAGGTACGGGGCCGGCCCTCTATCTGGAGGATCCGGAAGGAAACAGCATCGAACTGAAGGGCCCGCCCCAATAGGTTCACCCTCGCCAGGTGGGCATCCCCCCGGGAGCGAGGGTTCCGCGGTTCCGCCAGAGCGCCGCCGCACTGATGTCGATGCCGCGACGGTGCGCCTGATCCGCCGCAATCTGCGGCGAATCGGAGGCCCGCAGGGCAGCGGCGAACGACGGATCGTGCAGAGCCAGTTCCTTGATGCGGTGGAGGGCTTCGGTGGCGTTGGCGTGCGCGTGGACTGCCGCCTCGGCCCGGGGCCTCTCACAGGTGGATGGGCTGGTGGATTTAAGGGTGGATTGAATGGTGGTCATGGGATCTCCTCCTCTCTTTCCTTGACCCTAATCCATCGAAATCGGCGGCGAGATAAGTGGAAACACCCACTCCATCACACCCTTCGATTCAGGGGGATGAGCGGAAATAGGCGGATCCCATTCCAGCGCTGGCAGCCTGGCCATAAACTCTCTGAGATGGGAAGTATTCCGACTCCAGCTGCACCTTTCCGGCCACCTCCTCCCCGGCGGTTTCTGCAATGAAATACAGCATCAGATCGATGCCGGAGGCGATGCCGGCCGCCGTCCAGATGCCGCCGGAGCGGGTGAAGCGCTCCTCCACCACCGCCACATCCCCGAGGGCCCGCAGGCGGTCGAGGGAGGCCCAGTGGGTGGTGGCCCGCCGGCCGCTGAGCAGGCCGGCGGCGTGCAGCAGGAAGGCGCCGGTGCAGACGGAGAGCACGGCCCGGCAGCCGGCCGACTGGTGCCGGATGAAGGCGATCAGCTCGGGATTGGCCACCTCCGTGCGGGTGCCCTGGCCACCGGGGACGAGCAGCACATCCAGCGGCGGGGCCGTGGCGAAGCTGGCGTGGGGCAGCAGCACCATGCCCTTGGCGCAGGTGATCGGGGCTTCCCGCTGGGCGACCATCAGGCACTGCCGGGGGCCGCTCGGCTGGCGCGCCCACAGGGACGCCATCTCCCATGGACCGATGGCGTCGAGTTCCTCCACCCCGGGGAACAGCAGGAGGCCGAAGCGGCCGCCCCCGGCGCCGGAGGACAGGGCTCGATCCATCGTCAACCCCGGCTGCGGACGCCTCTCAGGCCTGGATTCTCCCACTCCTGAGGCCATCGGCAGCCGAACGGACCCGCCGCACCGCCGCCCGGTTCCCGCTCCATCCTGAAGAGCGACAGGATCGGGGCACAGCCCGGGAGCGGCGGTGATGGCACCAG
>CAZBMT010000064.1:3399-9153 GCA_964492645.1 uncultured Cyanobium sp.
CGGAACTGCAGCGGCGGCACCCGGAGGTGCGGGTGCGCCTGCGCGATGTGGGCACCGACCCGCAGGCCCGCGCCGACCTGCTGCGCCTGTCCCGGCAGGCGGGTGCAGACCCCCCGGGGGTGCCCACCTTCGCCTACGGCGACAGGGTGCTGGTGGGCTTCGACGGCCCCGCCGGCCGCGGCCGTGACCTGCTCGCCCTGCTCGAGGATCCCCAGACCCGGGGGGCCACCGCCGTGGAGGAGGGCGCCGGAGAGCTCGACCTCGGCCCCCTGGGCCGCCTCCGTGTCACCAGCGTCGACCTGCCCCTGTTCACCCTGGCGATGGGACTGCTCGACGGCTTCAATCCGTGCGCGATGTGGGTGCTGCTGTTCCTGCTGTCGCTGCTGGTGCACTGGCGCAACCGCCGCCGCATGGCCCTGGTGGCCGGCACCTTCGTGCTGGTGAGCGGCGCGGTCTACTTCGCCTTCATGGCGGCCTGGCTCAACATCTTCCTGCTGCTGGGGTGGTCGCCAACGCTGCGGCTGGTGCTGGCCGCCCTGGCCCTGACGGTGGGGGCGGTGAACGTGCTGGACAGCCAGCGCCGGGGCAGCGGCTTCACCCTCTCGATCCCGACCGACGCCAAGCCCGGTCTGTACGCCCGCCTGCGGAACGTGGTGCAGACCCACTCCCTGCTGCCGGCGATGGCGGCCGTGGCGGTGCTGGCCGTGGTGGTGAATGCCGTGGTGGTGAATGCCGTGGAACTGCTCTGCACCGCCGGCCTGCCGGCGCTCTACACGGCGGCGCTCACCAGCCACAAGCTCACCGAGGCCGATGGCCGCTGGCTGAAGCTGATCAGTGGTGGCGTGATGCTGGCGCTGGGGGGGATCCTGCTGTTGCGGCCGGGCTGGCTGCTGTGACCCCTCGTCCGTCACCAGGAGGCCAGGCTGAACAGCAGCTGCAGCAGGGCGAAACCCGCCAGACAGGTGGCGGCCAGCAGGGGAGCGACATGAACCAACTTCAAGATCCCACGATGTCCCCGGTCTAGGTCGGGGGAGATCATCGGGAAAGGCCGAGTTTCCGGCGGGTGTGGAGAGCCACAGACACAGTTGGAGATGAACTTTTGCTCTGGGTGGTGACGGCGGGCCGGAAGCCCCGCAGGCGTCCCGGCACCTGGGCAGCCACCACCACCCCGGTCGGCGCTCTGGCCAGTCCTGCTTCCCGCAGCCGCTGCACGGTCCACCAGTTGCAGTTGCGACTCCAGAGATAGGCGCCGTGGGCGGGGAAGAACCGGCCCCGCTGGCCGGGGCGGCGCGGCAGGGGGGGCAGGCGCCCGCCGTCGTGGCCACGACGGACGGAGCGCTCCAGGGCGCCCAGCAGGGACCGCAGGGTGGGGGCGTCCACCTGCCGCTCCCGCATGGCGACGGCGCCCGCCAGCCGCGGCGGATCGGGATGGCCGGCCAGGAGAAGCACCGAGTCGGTGGGCAGGACCAGGGCGGCGACGACGGCCAGGGGACTGCGCTCCTGCCCATGGAAGTAGCGCCGGTCGCCCCAGGCCACCTCCAGGAACGGGGCCGCTTCGGCCCCCGGAGGACCAAGTCGCCAGCCGGGGGGTTGCTGTAGCACGATCGCGGTGTGGTGGCCCCAGTCCGCCACCAGCAGCCTGTAGCGGCCCGGCGGGGGCTGGGGCAGCCGAACCAGGGGGGCACGGGGCTCGGGCAGCACGACGGCGTGCAGCAGCGGCTGCACCACCACTTCCATCAGCACCGCCAGCAGCGGGAGAACCGGCATGGGAGCGGGGGGAGCAGAGGGTCCGGAGAAAAACGCTGAAGCAACCCAGGCAACACGCTACGTGCATCACAACCCTCCGCCAACTTCGCGCTCATGAAGCCCTAATTCGCTTACAACGCTGTCATTATACAGTGTTGTGAGGGACTGGACTAAGGCCATGGACCAGTCCACCGCGTCCAGCCGCTTGCTGGATCTGCTGCTCCCTCAGTGGCACCAGCAGATCCAGAGCTGGGCCCAGGACGGCTCGATCCGTCGGGCGGCCCAGGAGGCGCTGCTACTGGAGGGGGAGCCCGCACGACTGGCGGAGTTGGTGAACCAGTGGGCGCAGGGAGACTTCAGCGCTCTGCCGCCCATCGTGCTGCTGGAAGGCAGCGCGATCCCTGGAGCAGCCGGTGCGTATGCGATCAGCCCAGGAACCATCTACCTGAACCAGGACTGGCTGCAGACAGCCGGTGATGAACGGGTGCTGGCGGTGCTCACCGAGGAGTTGGGGCATCACCTCGATGGCTTGCTCAACCCCAGCGACACCCCCGGGGATGAGGGGGAGCTGTTTGCCGCGCTCCTCAACGGCAGCGGCCCAAGCAGCGAGGAGCACCGACCGGCCGTGCTGGCCGAGAACGATCACGCCACCGTGCGGGTGGCTGGAGCGCCGGTGGCGGCAGAGCAGGCGGCCATCGTGCTCCGTACCCCAGTCCCGCAGGCTGCTCCGGGGCGCACACGCCATGAATGGCAAAACTCCATGGCGTTTGCGGCACTGCGCAGCGACGGCTCCGTCGTCACCTGGGGCCATCACACCAACGGTGGCGACAGCAGCGGTGTGGACTTCGATGGCCCAGCCAACAATCTCAGGGTCACCCGGATCATCCCAAATTCTCGAGGAACCTTTGCAGCCCGACGCAGCGACGGTTCCGTCGTAGCTTGGGGGGAATCACTAAGCGATGACGCAGACCTTAGCGATCCGTGGTGGCAGCTGTATCTTTGGGATGGCAGCCTATACCGTAGCGGCAACAGCAGTGGGGTGGACTTCGATGGGCCGGATAACAACCTAAGAGTTGTGGCCTTTGCTGATCCATTCACCGATGAACGGCTGATTTTCCTCCACAGCTACCAACAACTCCTGCTCCAGCGATCACCAGTGTCACCGCTAAGACCGGCCTCATCCAAGGCACAGTGGTGACGGGTGGTCGCACCAATGACCGCACCCCAACGATCACCGGAACCATCTCCGCAGCATTGGCTGCGGATCAAACCCTGCGCATCTTCAACGGCTCCAGCGCATTTCAATCAATCCTGCTGGGCACCGCCACCATCAACAACACCGCCCTCACCTGGAGCTTCACCCCCACACTCCCCGCCACTGCTGGCACCATCTATGCGCTCACGGCCCGTGTGGCCGATGGGGCCGGCAACCTCGGTGTGGCCTCGGCACGACGCAGCTTCGTTCTCGATACCACCCCTCCATCGGTGGCTTCCTCCTCGCCCCCTGACGGGGCCACCACCGACCAGGCGGGCAACCCGTACGCCGGCAGCAGCACCTACGACATCCTCTCCTTCTCCGCCACCGTTGACCGCCTCACCGGCCTGGCCGGTGGCGACACCTTCCGCCTCTCCTCCCTCAGCCATTCCCTACTCCCAGCCGCAGCGGGCACCCCCATTGATCGGATCACAGATCTGGTCACTGGCCTGGACGCCATCGATGCGCCGATGGCCCGCAGCCTGGCCAAGGCGATGAACCCTGTGGCACTCGGCTCCGTCTCCGCTCTCAGTGCCAGTGCCATCAAGGCCCTGCTCACCCCCACCAGCTTTCCTGCCCTCACCACCACCTCCACAGACGGCGTCGCCAGCTTCAGCTTCAACGATCCCAGCAGCGGCATCCGCACCTTCCTGGCGATCAACGATGGCGTCGCCGGCTTCTCGGCTTCCCGCGATGCCATCATCGAGATCACGGGCTTCAGCGGCAATCTGTCCCAGTTGCAGGTGTACTGAACCCTCCCGCATCCGGGCAGCAGTGCTGGACCACCCCGCATCTCAGACTTGCCTCCCTTGTGATCCGGTCTCCTGCTGTCTGACTCGACGACGCCTGCCCACGGCAGCGGCAGTTTCGTTTTCCGCCCGGCATGAGAGCCGCCTCCGTCACCTTCGCCGACGGTTCGGTCACCACCAGCGTCGGTCCCACCGGCGACGCGATCCTCGAGCCCAACGAAACCGTCAGCCACACCCTGTTGGCCGATCCCGCCTGCAGCATCGGCACGGCGAAGACGGCGGTGCCCGCCATTTCCATCAACGATGGCCGTGGCAGCATTCCAGTCCAACACTATTCCACAGTCGAGACAACACGCAGCCCCACAACCCTCCCCCCGCCGAGGCGTGGCTGACGGTCACGCCGCCCAACAACGCCCCGCGGGGTCTCTGCAGCCTGGCCCCCATCGGCCAGCTGCCCGATTGCGGCTTCCTCTGCGTCGATGCCAGCGGCCCCAATCCCACCGCGACAAGCCGCTCCCATGGCGTCGACGACGGTTGGCAGCTGCTGATCACCCCCTCCAGCAGTGGCCCTTCCAACGGGAAAGACTGGGCTCTGCAGGGGTCACTGTTCCACTGCCCCGGCTTCGAGCGCGATCGCGACGTAGCCGCCTGCCCCTCCTGGACGTCGCCGCCCCATCAGCGATAGTTCTCGAACTGCAGCGGCACCTCCAGGTCCTCGGCGCGCAGCAGACTGATGACCTGCTGGAGGTCGTCCTTGTTCTTGCCGGTGACGCGCAGGCTCTCGCCCTGGATCGCCACGGTCACCTTCTTGACCTGATCCCGCACCAGCTTGCTGAGCTTCTTGGCCAGCTCCTGGCTGAGGCCCTTGCGCAGCTTGATCACCTGCTTCACCCGGTTGCCGCCCACCGGCTCGGGGGTCTGCAGATCGAAGATCTTCAGCGACAGGTTGCGCTTGGTGGCCTTCTGGCGCAGCACATCGACCACCGCATCGAGGGTCATGTCGCTGGCGGTGGTGATCGTCAGGCTGCCCTCCTCCACATCGATCTCGGTGTTGGAGTCCTTGAGGTCGTAGCGCTGACCCACCTCCCGGCGCACCTGATCGACGGCGTTCACCAGCTCCTGGCGGTCGAAGTCGGAGACGACATCGAAGGAATAGGTGTCGGCCATGGCGCGGGCGGAGGCAAGGCAGCGCCAGCCTAGAAAAGAGTCCCCAGCCGCCCGGTTCCCATGGCCACCTCCCTGCTCAGCCCCCTCCTGGCGGCCAGCATCGCCCTGCCGGTGCTGCCGGCGGCCGCCGGCGGGCCCTTCGCCTGGTCGCTGGTGCTCTCGGGCGCCGTGGTGGTGCTCAGCCTGATCCCCCTCGGGGCCGCCCGCTCCCAGGCCGACTTCACCCCCTCCGACCTGGCCGCGCCGCGGGCGATGTTCGAGCGGCTGCCGGCCTGGGGCAAGCGGGCCAACTGGGCGCACCAGAACAGCTTCGAGGCCTTCACCCTGCACGCCCCGGCCTGTCTGCTGTGCCTGGTGGTGGCCCCATCCGTGCTGGCGGCCGCCCCGTGGGCGCCCCTGGTGGCGTGGCTGCACCCCGCCCTGCGGCTGGGCTACATCGGGGCCTACGTGGCCAACCTGCCGCCCCTGCGCAGCCTCTGCTGGGCCGGCGGCATCCTCTGCACCGCCCTGCTGTATGCCGAAGGGCTGCGGGCGGTGCTGCGCAGCTGAACGCCGCGGCGAGGGGCGGGCTTCAGCTGCCGCCCTTCTCCTGCAGACCCTTGAGGGCCGCCAGCAGCGAGGCCGGGCTCTGGGGATCCACCATCAGCACGCTGCCGCCATGGGAGCGGGCCATCTCCTGGCCCATGGCCATCCAGTCCTTGGCCAGCAGCAGCCGCAGGCCTTCGGCCGCCGCCGGATGGGCCTCGATCACCGCGGCCAGCTGGGTGGCCGACTCGGCCCGCGCCTTGGCCAGCAGCAACTGCTGCTTGGCCTGGGCATCGGCATCGAGCAGCACCG
>CAZBMT010000065.1:0-9134 GCA_964492645.1 uncultured Cyanobium sp.
CGCGGAAGTGCCAGCTGCGGGTGGCCACGGTGGTGGGGTACCAGAGGCGCAGCAACAGGGTCTCCACCCAGGTGACCAGCCAGGCCAGGGCCGGATCGGTGGACTCCACCGTCATCAGCACGTTGCCGGTGGGCACCCGGCTGCCTTCGGGGACGGCCCGGATGCGCAGGGGCAGCCGACCGCCGTGGACGTCCAGCAGGCGCTGCCAGCCCTGGTGGTGGAAGGGCAGGCCGTGGGCGCTCCAGAGATCGGCGGCCTCCTCCACATCACCCCGGGTGACGGGCCGGTCCAAGGTGTCCTGCAGCAGCATCTGCAGGCCGAAGAAGAGGGTGTCGGGGTTGTCGCCGCCGCGGCTTTCCAGGTAGGCCCCCATGGCGGTGAGGTCGGGGGGGTACTGCAGCCAGTGGCTGCCCTTGTAGCTGTCGGTGTCGAGCAGAAGATTGAAGTCCATGCTGTGCGCTCCGCACGGGGTGGATGGGTGGCCCCGGCCCGGTCACCCCTGGCCGCAGGCGTTGAAGGGGCGGCTGCCGCTGCCCGCCGCCGGCGAGGGCGGCGCCGCTCAGAGTCGGGAGATGAAGTGCTGGATGATCTGGACGTGGTCCTCGAAGAAGCTGTCTTCGTGGGCGTAGATGTCGGCCAGGGGCATCCAGAAGGCCTTCTCGGCGTCATCGCCCCCGCGAACGGAGGGCAGGGCCCCGCCCCTGAGCTGGATCAGGAAGGCGTGGGTGATCACCCGGCCGCGCTGGGAGCGTCCTGGCGCATCGAAGACGTGCCGATCAGCGATCGATCCCTCCAGCACCGGCCGGGGCACCTTCAGACCCGTCTCCTCACGCAGCTCCCGCAGCATCCCCTCGACCACCTGCTCCTGCTGGTCGAGGTAACCCCCCGGCAGCGCGATCAGCCCCTGGCCGGGCCGCACCCGCCGACGCACCACCAGCACATGACCCGACTGGACCACCACCGCATCGGTGGTGACGAAGGTGGGCGGGTAGGGCGCCACTGACCACAGTTGGCGGTAGCCGGCGATGTAGTCGGCCTCCTGGCGCAGCCAGCGGTAGCGGCCCGTGTCCCGGTAGCCCGTCAGGAAGGCCCGCACGGCCTCGGGGACGTGGGCGGCCCACTCCGTCGTATCGGCGCCGGAGAAGAAGGCCTGGCGGATGGCCGTGGAGTGGATCTCGCTCTTCAGGGGCACATCCTGGAAGTCCCACTGGGGGAACAGATCCAGGTAATAGCTGCTGCGATCCTTCCGGTGGCCGATGAGCAGCACCCTCTCGTCCTCAGCCGTGACGGTGAGCACTTTCTGCTGCACCTCCGCCAACCAGAGATTGTCGGAGTAGAGGTGGTCGCGGATGGGAATCACCTCCAGCCGCTCCTGCCAGGCGGGCGGCAGGGCGGCCCGGATCATGACCTCCCGCTCCTCGCTGCTCCAGGGGTTGCGGGTGTCCGGTGCGCAGCGGTGGCTGCCTAGCAGCAGAATCAGGCGATCAGCCCGTTCAAGAGCCGTTGCGACCAAACCGAAATGCCCTTCATGGAAGGGCTGGAACCGCCCGATGAGGACGGCGACGTCGTGATGCATGGTGAACCTCAGAATCCCTGAGATGGCACCCGCCTCACCGGCGGGCTTTCTCTCCTAGCACACGGACGCCGGGGCTGGCCGCGCCCGCCGGCCTCAGTCGATCCGACCGGGTGGAGCCTGGACCCCGGCGGCCGCCTCCAGCTCCGCCTCGCTCAGCCGGGCGTCCTCCAGGGTGTCCTCGTCGGGGGTTGGGAGCGGCTCGCCGCCGAGCGCGCCAGCCAGCTCCCGCCAGGGGCGGTCCTGATCGAGGCCATCACCGTCATCGTCGTCGTCATCCACGGGTCGGGGACGGGTCGAGGCCATGGCTGTCCTGCGCCGGCAACCGGCGGCGGCATCGTCTGCCGTCACCGTATCCATGGCGATGGCCGGGGGCCCCAGCAGCCGCGGATGTGCTGCATCCTCAGCCGGGGGGCCTGGTTAGGACAGGACCAGGGCAGGGGGATCCCCATGGCTGGCATGACGACCATGCGGCGCGACGTCGCCGTCGACTCGGCCGGGGCAGAGCTGGTGGGGATCCTCACCCTGCCGGTTCCGGCGTCGGGACTGGTGCTCTTCGCCCGTGGCAGCGGCAGCAGCCGCCTCAGCCACCGCAACCTCGCCGTGGCCCGGGTGCTGGTGGAGGCGGGTCTGGGCACGCTCCTGTTCGACCTGCTCACGGCCTCCGAGGAGCGGATCGATCGGATCGACCGTTCCCTGCGCTTCGACATCGCCCTGCTGGCCCAGCGTCTGGTCGGGGCGATCGACTGGGTTGGCCACCAGCCCGAACTGAGCGGCCTGCCCCTCGGGCTCTTCGGGGCCAGCACCGGCGCCGCCGCTGCGCTGGTGGCCGCCGCGGCGCGCCCCTATCCCGTGGCGGCGGTGGTGTCCCGTGGCGGGCGTCCCGACCTGGCACCGGCCGCGCTGCCGCTGGTGGCCTGCCCCACCTGTCTCATTGTGGGTGGTCAGGACTTCGAGGTGCTGCGTTGCAATCGCGAGGCCGCCACCCGGCTCAGCGTCCCCCATGCCCTGCAGGTGGTTCCGGAGGCGGCCCATCTGTTCGAGGAGCCCGGCGCCCTCGAGCAGGTCGCCCTTCTGGCCCGCGACTGGTTTCTCCAGCACCTGGCCGGGAGCCACAGCGTCGCCGTCTCCTGATTCCCGGAGTTGTCCCAATCGCCATGGCCCTTCGCCCACCCCTCTGGACCGACCGCCTCCAGGCGGGGCTCGCCCTGGCCGACGCCTTCGTCGATCGCCAGGGCCGGGGCCGGGACACCACCCTGCTCGCCCTGCCCAGGGGCGGGGTGCCTGTGGCGGCGGCGATGGCCGCCCGCCTGGAGCTGCCCCTGGCCACCTGGTCGGTGCGCAAGATCGCCGATCCCGCCTGGCCGGAACTGGCGATCGGGGCGGTCGCCGCCGGTGGGGTGGTGGTCTGGCGCAACGGCCAGGGCGCCGTCCGCCGTGCGGCCATTGCGGAGCGGCACGGCTGGCTGCGGGCCGAGGAGCAGGAACTGCGGCGGCGGCAGCGGCGCTTCGGTGATCCCCCCGGGGAGCGGCTGCGCGGCCGCCATCTGATCGTGGTGGATGACGGCATCGCCACCGGAATGACCATGACGGCGGCCCTGCGCTCCCTGCGCCAGTGCGCGCCCGCCTCCCTGACCCTGGCGGTGCCGGTGGTCGACCGTGCCGCCGCCAGCGATCTCGGCCGCCTGGTGGACCGGCTGGAGGCCCTCGCGATCGTCGATGATCTGCAGGCGGTGGGCCTGTGGTACGAGCACTTCGAGCAGCTCCAGGACCGTGAGGTCCTTGCCCTGCTGCAGCCGACGGTTGGCCGTACGGACAGCGATCCGGATCGGATCAATTCATGACCCGGAGACGACGACCCGGGTGGTGCAAGCCCAGCTCCCGGCAACGGCTTCCGTGCGAGCATCCCCTGCGCTGGCCCGGGGGGATTCTGCCGATGACTCCGGAGCAGGCCGACGCCGGGCCCACCGCCAGAGCTGACCTCGTCGCCAGAGCTGACCTCGTCCCCATCGCCGCTGCCTTCGCGCTTCCCGGTCGCATCACCCGTCTGGAACCGCTGGGCAACGGCAACGTCAACGACAGCTTCCTGGTCGTCTGTGGCGATGCGCGGGAGCGGCGCTTCGTGCTGCAGCGCCTGAACCGCAGCGTGTTCGTGCGGCCCGACCTGGTGATGGACAACCTGATCGCCCTCGGGGAGCATGTCGACAGGCGTCTCGGCCAGGGCTGCGATCTTCTCGAGGGGCGCCGCTGGGAGCACCCCCGGGTGGTGCCGGCCTCCGACGGACAGCGCCCCTGGGTGGAGCGGGACGGCGGTTTCTGGCGCCTGATCACTTACATCGAGGCCGCCCGCAGCTTCGATGTCGTGACCACGGCCGAGCAGGCCCGGGAGGTGGGCTTCGCCCTGGGGGTGTTCCACCAGTTGGTCAGCGATCTGGATCCGGAACGGCTGGCGGACACCCTGGAGGGCTTCCACGTCACGCCCCGCTACCTGGAGCAGTTCGACAACGTGCTGGCCGGGGCCCCGGCCATGGCCAGCGATGATGTCCGTCACTGCAGGGCTTTTGTGGAGGAGCGACGGGGCTTCGCTGCGGTGCTGGAGCAGGCCAGGGCCCGCGGTGATCTCAGGACGCGCCCGATCCACGGCGATCCCAAGGTCAACAACGTGATGATGGACGCCGCGACCGGCCGGGCCGTTGCCATGGTCGACCTCGACACGGTCAAGCCTGGCCTGATCCATTACGACATCGGAGACGGCCTGCGGTCGTGCTGCAACCGCCTGGGGGAGGAGACATCCCAACTGGACGCCATCCACTTCGATGTGGATCTCTGCCGGGAGCTGCTGCGTGGCTACCTGGCGGCGGCTTCCGGCTTCCTCACCGAGGCCGACTATGACCACCTCTATGCCGCGATCCGGCTGATCAGCTTCGAACTCGGCCTGCGCTTCTTCACCGATCACCTGGCGGGCAACGTCTACTTCCGGGCGGACCGTCCCGACCACAACCTGCAGCGTGCCCTGGTGCAGTTCCGGCTCACCGAGAGCATCGAGGCCCAGGAGGCGGCGATCCGTGCCGTGATCGATGAGCTCCGGGCCGTGGCCTTTGTCGATGGCTGAAGCCCCCTCCCAGTCCTTCGAGCTCCAGCCCTTCGGCGGCTGCGGCGACCTCACCGGTGACCTGCGGCTGGCGGGGGTGGTCGGCAGGGAGGGCCGGCGGCTGCGGCTGCACTACCGGCTCGACGGGGCCGCCGGGACGGTCCATCTGCCGTCGCCGGTGCCCGCTCCATCGCGCCGGGACGGTCTCTGGACGACGACCTGCTTCGAGTGCTTCTGGGGCCTGGCAGGGGAGCGGCCCTACTGGGAGCTCAACCTGTCCCCGGCCGGTCACTGGAACCTGTACCGGCTGGAGGATTACCGGCAGGGCCTGCAACCGGAGCCCGGCTACGACCAGCCGCCTCACCGGGTCAGCCAGGGGGGCGGCGGGCTCTCCCTGGAACTGGATCTGCCGCTGCCGGCGGCGATTCCCGCTGATGCCCCCCTGGAGGTGGCCATCACCGGGGTGATCGAGGACCGCTGCGGCCAGCTGAGCTACTGGGCCCTGGCCCATCCGGGGGCCGAGCCCGATTTCCACCGCCGGGACGCTTTCCTGCTGCGCCTCTGAGGGCGTCCCATCGGCGTCAGGCGCCGGGGTCGGTGGCTTCGGCGTGGTAGCTGCTGCGCACCAGGGGGCCGCTGCGCACCTGGGTGAAGCCCATGCCGCGGGCGATGGCGCCCAGCTCATCGAACTCCTCCGGGTGCCAGTAGCGGGCCACGGGAATGTGGGCGAGCGAGGGGCGCAGGTACTGGCCCAGGGTGAGCCGCTGGCAGCCGGCGGCCCGCAGGTGCTCCATGGTGGTGACCACCTCGGCGGCGGTCTCACCGAGGCCCAGCATCAGGCCGGATTTGGTGGGAACCCCCGGCGCCAGTTCCCGGGCCGCGGCCAGCAGGTCGAGGGAGCGGCGGTAGGTGGCGCCGCGACGCACCTCCCCCTGCAGGCGTTCCACGGTCTCGAGGTTGTGGTTGAAGCACACCGGCGCGGCCGCCAGCACCGCGGCCAGCCGCTGCCGCTGGGCCCGGCGGCCCGCTTCGGGGCCGGGGTGTCCGCCCCAGAAGTCGGGCGTCAGCACCTCGATCAGCACCTGGGGATCCCGGCGGCGGATCGCCGCGATGGTGGCGGTGAAGAGGCTGGCCCCGTGGTCGGCAAGGTCGTCGCGGGCCACGGCGGTGAGCACCACGTAGCGCAGGCCGAGCTCCTGGACCGCCTCCGCCACCCGCTCCGCCTCGGCCCTGTCCAGGGGCATCGGGGCCATGCCCTTGTCCACCTGGCAGAAGGCGCAGCTGCGGGTGCAGATCGGCCCCCCTAGCAGGAAGGTGGCCGTGCCGGCGGCGTAGCACTCCCCCCGGTTGGGACAGCGGCCCTCCTCGCAGATGGTGTGCAGCCGCCGGGCCTTGACCACCCCCTGCACCCGTTCGCTGGCCGAGGCCTCCCCCAGGGGACGGCGGATCCACTCCGGCAGCCGCTCGGCGGGGGGGATGGCGCTGTAGCGGCTTGTGGCGGTCATGGAATCGCGCTCAGGATGTCGGGATCAGGGGTCAGGGGTTCAATCCATGCGCCGGCGTCCTTCGAAGGCCCGGGCCAGGGTCACCTCGTCGGCATACTCCAGCTCCCCTCCCACCGGCAGGCCATAGGCAATGCGGGTGACGCTGGTGAAGGGCTTGAGCAGCCGGGCCAGGTAGAGGCTGGTGGTGTCCCCCTCGACGCTGGGGGTGAGGGCCAGGATCACTTCCGTCGTCTCCTCCCGGTCGACCCGCTCCACCAGGGGCTGGATCTGCAGCAGCTCCGGACCGATGCCATCCATCGGCGAGATCAGACCGCCCAGCACGTGGTAGTGGCCGTGGAATTCGCGGCTGCGTTCCATCGCCAGCAGGTCGCGGGAGTCGGCCACGACGCAGATCTGGCCGTTGCGCCGCTCCTCGTTGCGGCAGATCTCGCAGAGCTCCTCTGCCGACAGGTGGAAACAGCGCCGGCACTGCCCCACCTGGCTGCGCGCCGCCAGCAGGGCGTCGGCGAAGCTGCGGATCTGCTCCTCCGGCTGGCGCAGCAGGTGCAGGGCCAGCCGCTGGGCCGTGCGGGGCCCGATGCCGGGCAGTCGTTCGAACTGGTCGATCAGCCGGGCCAGGGGTCGGGTGAAACCGCTCAGCGAACCGGCTGCAGGTAGGCAGGAATCTAGGCGGCCCGCTCGCGTCGGGCGACGGCGCCGGGTGAGGATGGCCCCGGCTCCCGCCAGCTCCCCCGCCCCGCCCCGTGCCATGGGTTTCCCCGCCACCCACCCGCCCGTTGCTGCCAACCCCGCCGGCTCCTGGCGCTCCCGGGGAGGCTCCCTGCTCGCGGCCCTGCTGCTGACCCTGATGCTGGTGGGCTGCAGTGCCGCCGCCGCGGGCCTGAACTCCTTCCAGAGCCCGGATGGCCGCTACGCCTTCCTGTACCCCACCGGCTGGACCCGGGTGCAGGTCAGCAATGGCCCCCAGGTGGTCTTTCACGACCTGATCAACAGTGACGAGACCCTCAGCCTGGTGGTGTCCGAGGTCACCCCCGACCGGGATCTCAGCCAGCTGGGCAGTGCCGTCGAGGTGGGCGAGACCCTGCGGCGCAGCGTCATTTCCCCGGCGGGCAGTGGCCGCGACGCCGAGCTGGTGGAGGCCCACGAGCGGGAGCAGGGCGGCCGCACCTACTACGACCTGGAGTACATGGTCCACCTGGCCGACCGGGACCGCCACGAGCTCGCCACGGTGGTGGTCGACCGGGGCCGGCTCTACACCTTCGCCGCCAGCACCAACGAAGCCCGCTGGAACAAGGTGAAGGACCTGTTCGCCGTGGTGATCGGCTCCTTCACGCTGCAGATCTGAGGGTGCCCGCCGCGCCCCGGCTGACCGTCATCGGGGGTGGCCTTGCCGGCAGCCTGCTGGCCCTGGAGCTGGCGGAGCGGGGTCTGGCGGTGACCCTGGTGGACGGGGGCGAGGCCACGGCCACGGCCCTCAGCTACGGCGGGGTGGCCTGGTGGGCCGGGGCTCCAGGGCCGTTGGGCCGGCTGCTGCGCCAGGCCCCCGCCCGTTGGCGACGGTTGCAGGCGCGCCACGGCTTCCTGGGATGGCGGGGGTGCGGTCTGCGCCTCCATGGCGGCGGCTGGACCACCCCCCTGCTGCGCCCCCCTTTCGCCCAGGTGGACACCGCCGTTCTGATGGCCGCCCTGCCCGGGGTGCTGGCGGCGGCCGGCATCGAGCGGCGGCGGGGCAGGGTGCTGGCACCGCCGCGGCCGCTGGCCGGCGGATGGCACCTGGAGCTGGAGCCAGGCGGCAGCCTCGTGGCGGATCAGGTGGTGCTGGCGGCCGGGGCCGGCAGCCGCGCCCTGGCCCCCGGCCTGCGGGAGCGCCATCGGGCCAGCTGGGCCGGGGTGCTGGCCCTGCCGGCACGCCCGACCCTTTCCTCAGGGTCCGCCAGCCCCTGGATCCGGCACGCGGCCGCCCGCCGCATCGTGCAGCCGCGCCACTGGCAGCGGCCTTCGCTGGAGGCCAAGGCTGCGGAGCTTCAGGAGGAGCGCTGGATCGTCGATGCCGGCTTCGCCCCCTGGGGGGAGGGGCTGCTGCTGGGACAGATCAGCCTGGTGCGGCCTGGCCTCGACCCCGGTGAACCGCCCCCGGCGCCGGCGATGGAACAGCGGCTGCGCCAGGCTCTGGCCGGGCTCGATCCGCTGCTGGCCGCCCTGCCGGGCCCCTACCGCCAGGTGCCGGTGGCCTTCTGCAGCGGCGGCCGTCCCCTGGTGGGACCCCTGGGCGGTGAGGCGGGTCTGTGGGTGTTCAGTGGTTTCGGCGGTGCCTTCGCCCAGGTGCCGGTGCTGGCTCCGGTGCTGGCTGATGTGATCGCCGGGTTGGCCGATCCGGAGGTTCTGGCCGGTTTCGGCGTCCTGCCGGGCTGACAGGCGGCGTTCCATCCAGCATGCTGGCGGCGATGGCCACCTCCGCTCCCCCGACCGGTGCAGCCCTTCCGCCCGGAGCAGCCCAGTCTCGCCGGCCGGTGGCGGCCCTGCGTCGCCGTTGGAGTGGCCTCGGCGATCGGGGCCAGGTGGGGGCCTGCCTGGTGGCGATGGGCGGGGCCCTCGGTCTCTGGGTGCTGTTCTGGCCCGTGCCCACGGAGGTGATGGGGCAGGGGGTGCTGATCTACCCCGACACCGCCGGCCTGCTCGATGCCCGTGCCGGCGGTCAGGTGCGGCGCCTGCGGGTGGCCGTGGGCCAGGAGGTGCGCAAGGGGCAGGTGCTGATGGAGCTGTATCTGCCGGTGCTCGACCGGCAGCTGCAGCAGCAGCGCGGCAACCTCGCCCAACTGGAGCGCGACAACCGCGACCTCGACCGGCGTGATGCCCTGCGGCTCTCCAGCGAGCGGCTCAGCGTCGACACCGCCCTGGCCAAGCTGGCCCAGGACCGGCGCCGCTTCGAGGCCCTGGCGGCCACCTATGCGGAGAAGGTGCGCAA
>CAZBMT010000066.1:0-1162 GCA_964492645.1 uncultured Cyanobium sp.
GGCGGCGGCGCCGGCAGCAACAAGTACTGGGAGCACGGCACCTTCGCCTGCAGCGAAACCCAGGCCTGCCGCTACCGCATCAAGATCACCGCCGATGTGGTGCTCGCCGGCCTGGAGGCGGCCCTGGGGCTGGCGTCCTGAGCAAGGAAGGGGACACCGCTCGTCGGGTCGGCCTCGGACCGGCGATGGGCAGCGTCCCTGCCGGCCTGGAGGCAGCCCCAGCTGGAGTGTTCCATGCAGTTCGTCGGCTGCAGAGTCGCCGCAGCCGGGTCACTGCTGCAAAGTCATGGCCCCTGCGTCACCGGCCGCGGAGCCGTCGTCCATGTGTTTCTTCTCGGGAAAGACGATGACAATGATTTTTTCCAGGCTATCTTCACTTCCAACGATTCTTCATGGCCTTGAACCCCCGTCGCCTTGTCGGTTTCCTGAGTGGCGGCGGCAGCAGGCCACTGCGTTGGCAGATGGGCCAGGCCCTGGTTGTGATCTGCCTGGTTTCGGTGTTGTTGGCGTCGTTGGTGCTCAGTCAGTTGTTTGATGTTCAGGCCAGGTCGCTCATCGATCAGCGCTCGAACTTCTTCATCGACAGCATGATGGCTGTGCGTGAGTACACGAGCCGCAAGGTGAATCCGATCGTGGCTCCACTGAATGAGGGAGGCGGCGTCTTCCGGCCCGAGGCGGTGCCGAGCTACTCGGCAACCACGGTCTTCGAATACCTCAAGAACCAGCCAGATTATCGCAACTATTCCTACCGGGAAGCCACGCTTAACCCTACGAATCTCAAGGACAAGGCCGATCCGTATGAAGCGAGCCTGGTGGATTCCTTCAGGGCCGATTCATCCCTCAAGGTTCTCAGTGGTGATCGCGCCACGGCCCTGGGCACTCTTCACTATGTGGCCAAGCCGATCCGAATCACCAAGGAGAGCTGCCTGGTCTGCCACTCCACGCCGGAGCGAGCGCCCCGTAGCCAGATCCTCACCTACGGTTCCGATCGGGGCTTCGGCTGGAAGCTCAATGAAGTCGTGGGAGCCCAGATCGTGTCGGTTCCGATTCAGGAGGTGATCGAGGCGAAAAATCAGGCCTTGATGATTACGGTGGCTTTGCTGGTGCTGGCTCTGCTGCTCGTGGGCCTGGTCACCAATTCCGTTCTGAATCAGTTGATCCT
>CAZBMT010000066.1:1262-9102 GCA_964492645.1 uncultured Cyanobium sp.
GCGGCATCGTTCTGCGGCACCAACGGACGGCTGAAGGTGGGTGTGGTGGGCAGCATCGAGGGCGATGAAACCGTGGCGGCGGAGCGTTTCGATGAGGCGACCCTGTTCGGCCTGCGGGATCGGCTGATGGCAGCCAGCCGCTGTGAGGTGGAGATCGAACCGGTGCAGAGTCCGGAGCAGGCCCACCAGCGCCTGACGGCCCAGTCCTGGGACCTGGCCTTTCTGCCCCCCGGACTGATGGCCTTCGCGATGGACAGGCCGACCCCGTACCGCCCGGTGCGCACCCTGGGCACCCCCCGCCGTTCCCGCTCCGCGATCGTCGTGCGTGCCGACAGCGCGATCCGGGAGCGGCGCCAGCTCGAGGCCACCCGGCTCGGACTTCTCCCGCGGGGGTCCCTCACCGGTTTCTATCTCCCCCTCTACAACCTGCACGGCGTCAGCCTCGCCAAGGTGGTCTACGCCCCGGATTACGCCGGGCTGCTCAAGCTGCTCGCCAGCGGTGCGGTGGATGCCATCGCCTGGGACGAGTCCCGACCACCCCCGCCCCTGCCCCTGCGACGGGTCCTGGTCGACCAACGCCCCATCCCCCTCGGGGCCCTGGTGATCCGCGGCGACCTCAGCACTCCTGGCCTTGCCGGCCTGTTGCGTGCCCTCGACGCCGACGCCGCGTCCCTGGCACCGGCTCTGTCCTATGTGGCGGGCCAGGAGCCACAGGACACCGGCACCGTCGGCCTGCGGGCGGTGATCGCCCATGTGGAGCAATGGAGCCTGCCGCGTGACGGCCACCCGCACCACGTCTTCTCCCCCGCCGGATCCACACCATGACCATCTCCCAGGAGCGGCCCCAGGAACGGCATCTGAAGGTGGTGGTCTTCAGTGATGTGGTGGGTTCATCGGAGAAGATCTTCGCCGATGAGCTGATCGCCATCCAGCACATCAAGGAGGATCTCGCCCTCATCAAGGACACCCTGCAGCGGCATGGGGGCTGCCTGGTCAAGTCCCTCGGCGATGGCCTGCTGGCCACCTTCGACGCCCCCACCCCTGCCCTGGAGTTCATCCAGGGCGTGGTGATGAAGCTCAACCGGCGCAGCGGCCAGTCGATGCAGCACCGCTTCGGGATCCATGTCGGTGAGATCTATGCCGACGGTGATGACATCATGGGTCAGGGCGTTCATCTGGCCTCGCGTCTGCAGACCATCGCGCCTCCCAATGGGGTGGCATTCGTGCAATCCACATTCGAACTCGTCGACGCCTCCTTCCGGGTGCGGGCCCAGCTGATGGGGAACGTCTCCCTGCCGGGTCTGCCAACGTCCATGTTCTGTTATCAGATCTCCGAAGAGCATCTGCTGGGGGAGCGTGCTTCGCTCAGGGCCGAGCACGACCTCGTCAATGCCGTGCTCTCCGGAACACCCTTCCGGATCGAACGGCCCCTTGGCCGTACCGGTTCCTGCCGTACCTTCCTGCTCAAGGATCCGCAGCGCCACCGCCATGCGGTGCTCAAGTTGTTCCCCGGCCATGCGGAGCAACTGGCTGCCATCGAGGTGGAGGTCGCCTGCCTAGACCGCCTTCGCCACCCACGCATTCCGCGCATTCTCGATGGCTATGTCCGCAATGGTCAGTACTGCCTTTTTCAGGAATGGATCCCCGGCCCTTCGCTTGAGGGTTCCTTCGACTACCTGCGCAAGAAGCAGCGTCTTTCGGAACTTCTGCGCCAGGTGCTGGAATTGCTCTCGCTGATCCATCACGTCGGCATCGTTCACGGTGACATCCACCCCGGCAACCTGATCGTCGGCAAGGACACCGGTCAGTTGTTCCTGGTGGATTTCGCCATGGTCCGCTCCCTGGCCGGCCCCTGTGCCGCCGCCGACGGCCCAGGCACGGACCATGCCTTCCCGACCCGGCACCTGGAGACCACCCAGGCCGTGGGAGGGCTGGCACGCCTGTTCTTCAGCCCCCAGGAGCGGGCCCGCTTCGGCCACATCTGGCCGGGTGTGGATCTCTATGCTCTCGGTGTCACGGCCCTCTGCCTGCACACGGGACGGTTGGCGAGGGAGCTGTACAACCAGCTCGACGGTGGCTGGGATCTGGGCAACCTGGACCCGGAGGTGGTCAGCTGGCTGAACCCCCTGTTGATGGAATCCCCCGGCCGTCGCCTCCAGACCGCCGGCGATGCCTTGCAACTGCTGGATCGTCCCTCACCCCCGGGGATGGCTCCCCTCCCGGCCGCTGACACCGGAACGGGCGCGTTCGACCGGGATCGGCTGCGGCAGTGTCTCGCCAGCACCTACGGACCGGTGGTGGAACTGCTGCTGGAGGGCTGGCCCTCCCTGGTGCCGCTGGAGCAGCGACACGCCCTCGGCAGCCGTCTGCTGGAGGCCGGGCTGAAGGCTGAGGATGTCGATGCGGCCCTGAGCGCCTGCCGGCAGGAGCCCTCTCCCGATCCTTCCGCCGCTGTGGGTGCAGCCTATTCGGCCGTCCCTGTCAGCCCCACGGACGCCACCGACCAGGCTGCACTCCTGGAGGGCTGGCGTCGCGCGATCGGTCCCGTGGCCGACCTGCTGCTCACTCCTGGGCTCGTCGCCGCCCTGATGCGTGATGACGCTTCAGCGGCGTCGGCCCTCTCCGGCCTGGATCTCCCCGAGGGCATCGTGTGCGAACTCCTGGCCCAGGCCAGACAGCAGCGTGCCGAGCGGCGCTCAGTCCCGGATCCCGCCGCCGGCACCGGTCCTTCCGGTGGGTCCGGGACGGACCCCAGCAAGACTCTGGCCGCTGTCGCTGACGACCTCGCAATGGATGCCGCTGCGGATCGGCGGTTGCGCTCGGCCCTGGTGGCCGTGGTGGGTCCGATCGGGGAGCAGATCTTCGCCGACCTGGAGGATGGGGCCGCTTCAGCACGGTTTGAAGCGGCCGTGGCGGCGCTCAGGCGTTACGCGGTGCCGGACGAGCTGATCGAGGAGTTGCGCCGGACCCACCGCGCTGGGCCACGGTCACCGGCGCCGAACGACGCTCCCTGATCCTGAGGCGGTCACCAGATCCAAGAGCCGCTGCCGACGAGCAGCGGCTCTTGGATCTGGTGGCCTTGACGGCGTGAGGGATCCCGTCACAGCAGGGGCTGGGCGGCACCAGCCAGGGGGTGGCTGACGTGACGGAGAAGCCGGCGGCGGGGAAGGGCGATCCCAGCAGCTCGGAGGGGGTGAGCGGGGGACGCATCGAGAGAGGCGCCGCCGCCAGGGCCAGGACCGGCGTTGCCGGGGCGAGGCCTGTTCCACCACCGATGATCGGATCGGCAACGCCCTGGGCTGGGGCAGCTGCGGCGCCCACGAAGGCCAGCCGATCCACGAACAGCGTGTCGTACTCCTTGTCCAGGGTTCCGGCTTTGGTGTCGATGACCCTGACGAACATCCTGCCGCTGACGGCGCTCGGCAGGTTGAAGGTGTAGGTGTTTTCGGTGACGTTGTTCACCAGGAAGGCCGTTGTCCAGCCCGGGCCGGTGGCGGAATACTGGATCCAGAAGTCGTCGGTGTTGGTGTTGGTGGTGCGGTAACCCTCGAACACCATCTGGGTGGCCTGGTTGAGGTTCTCGAAGGTCCACCTGTAGCTGTCCAGGGTGATGGCGGTGCCGCCGGGGCCGGTCGTGTAGCTCCCTTCGGTGATGGCCAGGCGTTGGTCGTCACTGGCGTTGATCGCCGACTGGGTGCCCACCACGGTCGGGGCGACGACGTGGTTGTACCGGTTGACCATCCCGCCGGCAGCGGCCTGGTAGGTCACCGGGCTGCCAGTTGCCTGGGGTGCGACGTCGTTGTCGCCGTTCTGGATGGCGACACGGGGACCGGTGAGGCCATGGAAGTCCGGATCGGCGCTGGGGCTGGTCATCTGGATGGTGTGGGCCTGCCTGCCATCCACGAGGGTGTCATCCATACTCTGTACCGTGACCGTCTGCGGGGTCAGCCAGTCGGCAGCGGTGAAGACGAGTGTGGTGGTCCTCAGCGTGCCTTCCGTGCCATCGCTGCTGCTGAGCTGGATCGTCACGTCACTGGTCGGGGCCCAAGACAGTGCCACCTGGAAGCTGGCGGTGCCTCCGGCCTCCGTTGTGAGCAGGGAGCCTGCGGACGTCACGAGGATGGTTGGGTGCCGGCAGGGGCGGCGGAGGGGGTGGGGCAACGGCCTGAACGGTGCCGGACACCATGTACAGGCCGAGGCTGCCGTAGTCGGTGTAGCCGGTGGGGGTGCTGGCTGTGGGATTGCCGAACCCGACGCCGTCGATGCCGTGGTCAGATCGGCGGGGTTGAAGGCCTGGACGATGCTCTGGTCGGCCCGTTAAGGGTCTTGGCGATGGGATGCAGCCCAGATCACCTGGGGAGAGCGACTGTGCTGCCGGGGAGGCTGATGGATCGGGTCTGAGCCGGCAAGGCCGTGAATCGGCTTTCCACCCCCGATGTCCTGTCGGCACCGAACTGATCAGGCGAGGCCTTGTTGGTTGTCGCCAACTCACTCGCCTCCCACGGGTCAATGGGCAGAGGGTTCGTCGTCTTCCTCCGGAGGGGCCAAGGAAGCGAAGAATTCTGCTTCGCGCTGGGAGGCCGGCTTCTGGAAGGGCATCCGAGCCCTGACCTGGTCAGTCCAGGCCCCCGGTGCCCGGAGCGACGCCATGAGGCTGCCGAGAAGGTCAGGCACTTCAATCAGGAATGGCACGAGGCTGTTTTTTCTCTGGGCCAGCGTGGCGAAGGCGATCGCGAAGGCGATGGCAGAGAGCATGACCCGCAGGCTCTCGCGTGTGATGCGTTCGCTTGTGGCGGGGTCAATGGGGCCGACCCGTGCCTTGAACTGACCTTCCGCCTGATCCAGGCGGGAAAGCAGTTGCCGCTTCAGTTGCGGCAGAGGGATGGCAGGAATTCGCCTGGCATCCAAGGTGATGCGCAGATCAGGACCCTGGAGCGCCAGAAGGCGTTTCTGCAGATCGTCGACACTGGTGGCCTGCTCAATGGCCTGACGTACCGCATCGGCCCGTACGGTGGCACTGGCCTGCTGCTGGTTTGCGACGGAATTGGAACGGCGGTAGGCGGTCCAGACGGCATGGCCCTGCAGGGGGACCATCAGCAGAAATCCAAGCGAGGCCAGGATGGCCAGCCGAGCCAAAGCTTCCCGCCGCCTCTGAAGTCGGAGGTTGGCAGGCCAGAGGTAGGCGGCCAGATAGAGCAGAACCAGGCCGAGAAGGGGAATGGGTGCTGCTTCCAAGGCCGTCTTGATGCTGCTGAGTTGCCAGAGCGGATCAAGCAACCTTGGCGGCAGGATGAACGCCAGAACCGAAATCAGATAGACCGCAAAGAGAGCCATGGCGACCACCGCCAGACGGTCGGAGAAGATCGCCGCCTCAAGACCTCTGCTGGGGGGTGGGTCACTCATGGGGGTGATGACCTGAAGTCAGGCTCTGAGCACTGGAAGCCATGAATCAGACGTGCAGGCCGGTCTGCCGTTGGATGCTGGGTGGCAAGAGGATATCCTTGATCTTCAATCTCATGCTGCCACACGTCGGGTTGGCTGGCGATCAATGCTCCTGGGCATCGTCATTTCGCTGCTGCCACGATCTTTGTCCTCAAGGTCTGAGAATCTCTCCCGCTGGCCCTAAGGGCGCGCCTCCCTGTGCCTCACGACCCAGGCCACCGATGCTCGGAACTGTTTCCAGAGCCTTCGGTCTGAAGGGGCTTCTCGGGCTGCCACAAGCTCTCGGCTTGCACAGCGGCTGCTGACGGAATCCTCTGATGGCCAGGCTGATGCTCCTGGCCATTTCCGTGACTCCAGCGTGAAAGAGACAGGAGCAAAAAAAGCCTGCTCAAAATGAACGGGCTGGGACAGTCAGAACTCCTAAGCAGCTGAAAAGATCTTAGGGGATGGATTGATCAGCCGATCAACGTGTTGGCTTTCAAGCGACGACGGAGTCTGCGGCTGAAACCAAAAGCGGCTGCCGTGCCGAAGAGGGGAAGAGGACCGGGCACAGCGTCAGGCGGGCCCTGGGGAGGATTTGGGGGACCCTGGGGAGGGGTGGTTGTGCCTCCGCCCGTTGTGATCCTGGTGGCCAAAATCTTGTCGCTATCAAATTTAAGGCCTTCAATACCCTTGAATCGCATGTAGAAGCTGTTGTCAGGAGTCGCAGTGAACAAACTCGCAAAAGCATTGCGATAGTCTATGGCTGATGCCAGCGAGGGGCTGCTGCTGAGGACGAACGTTGCAACATCAGCATTCTTCCCTTTGGCAACACCAGCCTTTGCAGCCCCAGCGTCACAAGTGCCGAGTTTGCCATTCTGCTCATTGGTTGTCGCGCAGATGTCATACTGACCAAACTTGTTTTCTGGTTTAAGAGTGCCATTCACAGTGACACCCCATTTATCCAAGGCGGAAAAGCTATTAATTTTAATGGTGGTAGTGGAGGCGGGTGAGGAGCTGGGGGAGGGCAGATCAAAGCCACTGCCAACGAGAAAGGCGTCACCGGTATTTGTTGACGTATTCCACAAATTGAGAGTCATTTCCCCAATGTCGGTCTCGGAAAATGTGTAGGTCGCCACACCCTTGATGCCGGGAACCCCGCCCGGATTGCCTGAAGTATCATTGGAGCTGCTGGCAGCGTTGGATACAAATTCGATCTGAATGTAAGGGTCTGCGGCAAGCGCGGGTGATGCTGCCAGCATGCCCATCAGCCCAGTTGCGACACAGACGCCCCCGATGCGGGAGGCGAAGTGAGGCAGGAGGAAGGGGGCTGGAGACACCGTTGATTTACCAATAGTTACAAGACCGTACACCACCCCCTCTTCGCCGGCCTTCAGGCTGTGTGGGGTTTTCCCCTGTGGCGTGTGAGCCGCTGCCCGGCAACGGCTTGCCCTTGGCGACGGTGTCCCTGAGCGACCATGCGGGAGATGGGTTTGTTCCAGGCCATGGGGTCGCCACCCTGGCGATGACAAACCCAAAACCGTCACGGCCCTGTCTCGGCTCCTGGACAGGTCCGAGGCCTCCTCTGCAGCGGGTCTGCGGTGTCCACGGAGAAGGGCTTTCGCTCCCCTGCCTCGGCCGGGAAGGCGCCAGAGCCCCATCCGGCCTCTCGCCCAGGGGCCTGCCCGTCCAGCCTGCCGCCCTGTGCCTGGAGTGGTCTTCGATCGTCCTCCCCGGCTGAAGCTGGAGGCTGCCGAGCGACCTCCACGGGGCCCCTCGAAGCCGGACAGGCTGGTGGAGTGCTTGCGGGGCATCGAACGGTCAATGCCGCAGTCCCACAGCCGCCCCTCAAGATCGGCCCGGTCGCCCTGCGTCTGCACAGCTTCCACAGCGGCATCCAGCGCTGCCAAGGACTCTGACCTCTCCGGCCACCGGGCAGGATGATCGTGTCCACGCCTGCCGCTCGATCGGCTTCGCCCCATGCTGCGCATCGCCCACGCCCTGAACAGCCAGTTGCTGGGGGCCCTGGAGCGTGCGTTCCCCGAGGCGGCCGCGACCGCCCGGGAGGCCGGCACAGCGCTGGATCCCCAGCTCGGGCCCGCCAGCAAGCCGGAGTTCGGCGATTTCCAGGCCAACGGCGCCCTCGCCCTGGCCCGTCCCCTGAAGCAGGCGCCCCGGCAGATCGCCACAGCGATCGTTGAGCAACTGCAGGCCGACCCGGCCTTCCCGGCCCTCTGCCTGCCGCCGCAGATCGCCGGTCCGGGCTTCATCAACCTCACCCTGAAGCCCGAGGTGCTGGCCGCCGAGGTGGGCCGCCGGCTGGCCGATCCACGCCTGGGGGTGGAGCCCGTGGCCCCTGGCGGCGCGCCGGTGGTGGTGGATTTCTCCAGCCCCAACATCGCCAAGGAGATGCACGTGG
>CAZBMT010000067.1:0-8981 GCA_964492645.1 uncultured Cyanobium sp.
CTGGATCTGAAGTTCCACGACATCCCCGCCACCATGGCCGGCGCCTGCCGCAGCGCCGCCCGCCTGGGGGCGGAACTGATGACTGTGCACGCCTGCGCCGGCAGCGAGGCGCTCGCCGCCGCCCGGGGCGCGGCCGTGGCGGGGGCCGCCGAGGCGGGACTGGGGGCCCCCACCCTGCTGGCGGTGACCGTGCTGACCAGCTGGGATCCCGAACGCTTCCGCCAGGAGCTGGCCATCGAACCGCCGCTGGGGACCTACGCGAGCCAGCTGGCGGAGCTGGCGGCGGCGGCGGGCCTCACTGGCGCGGTGTGCTCCCCCCTGGAGGTGGCCCGGCTGCGGGCCGTCCATCCCCGGCCCTTCGCCCTGGTGACCCCTGGGATCCGTCCCGCCGGCAGTGACACAGGCGATCAGCGGCGGGTGATGACACCGGCCCAGGCCGTGGCGGCCGGCGCCAGCCAGCTGGTGATCGGGCGCCCGATCAGCGGTGCCGCCGATCCCGCGGCGGCCTTCGCGGCCTGCTGCGCCGAGCTGGCCTGAAAAGGAGGTCTAAGGCTCCAGGGGAGCCGCCTTGCCGTAGAGCCAGCCCTGGCCCCGCAGCCAGCCCTGGGAGGTGAGCAGACGGGCCTCCTCGATGGATTCCACCCCCTCGGCCACGGTGTCGAGCCCCAGGCCTTCGGCCACCCCCACCAGCGCCTGGGACAGCCGCAGGCTCTTGCTGTCCTTCGCCCGCAACGAAGAGGTGAAGGAGCGGTCCAGCTTCAGCCCGGCGATGGGCAGGTCGCGCAGATGGCTGATCGAGGAGTAGCCGGTGCCGAAATCATCCACATACCAACGGACGCCACGGCCGGCGAGCTGCTCCATCTGCTGGCGGATCCGATCGGTGACCCTGAGCAGGGCCGTCTCGGTGACCTCCAGGTGCAGCCGCTCCGGGCTCACCCCGGCGGCCTGGAGGGCTTCGGCCACCAGCTGAGGGTGATCGGGCTGGGCGAGGGTGACCGCCGACACGTTCACCGCCATGGTGAGTCCCTCGGGCAGCCGGGAGAGGGCCGCCAGGGCCTGCCGCAGCACCAGCCGGTCGATCAGGACGATCAGGCCGCGGCGCTCGGCACAGGGGAGGAACTCGGCCGGGCCGACCTCGATGCCATCGGGCCGGATCCAGCGGACCAGGGCCTCGTAACCGGTGACCTGGCCGGTCTCGAAGCAGACGATCGGCATGAACCAGGCGGCGAACTCCTCCATCACCAGCCCCCGCTGGATCTCGGCCGCGAACAGCAGGCGCGTGTGGGCCTCGGTGGCCAGAACGTCATCGAGCAGGGCGAAGCAGTTGCGACCCCGGGCCTTGGCCTGACGCATGGCGAGGCTGGCGTCCCGGAGAAGCTCGTCGGGGAGGGCGCCGGAGGCGCTGGTGGCGATGCCGATGCTCACGGTGGGATCGATGGGCTGGCCAGCGATGGTGATCGGCGAGCGGCAGGCGGTGAGGATCCGTTCGGCCATCTGGGCGGCCTCGGCCGGGGAGGCCAGATCGCTGAGCAGGACGATGAATTCGTCGCCGGTGCCGCGGCCCACCTGGTTGGGATCGCCGATTTCCCCGAGGATCCTGCCCGCCAGGAAGGCGATCAGCTGGTCGCCGCCGGCATGGGTGAGGGCATCGTTCACCGCGGTGAGGCCGTCGACGCCGATGCTGAGCACCGCCAGGATTGCGCCGGTGCCCGCCTGGCGGTCGAGGGCCCGGTGGAGATGGGCAAGGGCGACACTTCGAACGGCCAGGCCGGTGACGGCGTCGTGGCGCTGGCCATGGTCGGGCTCCGACAGCCGTCGCCGAAGGTCGGCCGGTTCGCTCGCCCAGCTCCAGAGGCAGCAGAGCCATCCGCCGGCAGGGAACAGGCGCAGGCTGTGTGATCCTGCAGAAGCATCGCCCGGGCGGCCGGGGGCCGGGATCTCCACGGTCAGGGCCGCCTCGAAGGCTCGGACGCCCTGCTCGATCAGGCCGCTGGGGCGGGGGGGCGGCAGCAGATCCAGCAGTCGCGTCCCCCGGATCCGCTCCGGCTGGTGGCCATGGAAGCGACAGGCAGCCCTGTTGGCATAGGTGCAGATGAAATCGCGGATGCTGCCGTCGCTGCCCCTCTCGGGCCGCAGCAGCAGGAAGGGGTCCGGCAGGGCGTCAAGGATAGGCTGGTGGTCGGCCGCCGCACCCGCAGCCGCCAAGGGAGTGTCCGGACGGGGGGACGCCTGTGCATCACCCACCCTTGTCAACTCCTCCTGAGAAGGTTCGTGGCTACCAACAGTATCGCTGATCACATTTGCGCGATTTCGCCGCCGTGCAACCGGATCCAGAAAACGAAACGTTTCAGCAAAGCCCATCGAAACCGTTCACCATCTCCACGGGGCGTGATGCAGATCCGGGACAGAAGCACTGGGGTGAAGAAGCGCTTCTGCGGCGAATCTGCAGGAATAACTGAAGCATTCTAGTCAACTTCCCTGTTTCAGCCACCGTGACGGCACCGCCGATCGCACCGCGAGAAGCAATGGATCCCCGGCAGATGTTTGGGGCCAGCGGTTGGTTCATCCCAGCAGGATCCGGGCCGCCCAGCGCCCCAGCCGCCCGGAGCCGGCCAGCTGCTGGCGGAGCCGTTCCAGCTCGTCGCGGCGTTGCTGGCGCCGCTGCTCCTCGCTGGGCACCCGGTCGTCGAAGGGCACGTGGGAGCGCAGCGCCAGCCAGGCGCCCAGGTGGCGCAGGGGGATCGGATCGGTGGCGTGGTCGTCGACCCGCAGGGGCGGATCGGGGGGCCGGGTGGCCTGGAGGCGGTAGGAGCGGTCGCCATCGGAATCGACCCGCTCGACCAGCTCCAGGGCCCGCGCTTCCCCGAGGGTGCGCAGGCGGTTGCCGAAACGGCGCTGGAGCACCAGCAGCCGTGGCTCCAGCCGCCACTCCAGGCGCCCGAAGGCCAGCCACAGCTGGCCCCAGACGCCGGCCAGGGCCAGCAGCGCCAGTGGAATCCCCAGGGCCCAGAACCCCGGCCAGACACCCCCGCTCCGCAGCAGCAGAGCCAGCACCCCCCACAGCGCCAGGTTGACCAGGCCCATCACGCGGCGCTGCTGCCGCCGCAGAGCCATGTCGGGCACCAGCAGCGGGGTGCCGAAGGAGGGGGTGAGCTCCTGCCAGCCCGCCGGCAGGACCGGCAGCGCCGGGATCCGGGACTGCTCCGGGTCCGAGGCCGGATCATGGACGAGGGGGCGCAGGCCCAGCCGCCGGTTGAGCTGATCGGCCGCCTCCTGCCGCTGCCGCAGGCTGCCGAGCCGGCTGATCTCGAGGCTGCGGCCAGCGAGCTCAGCCAGCAATGGGCCGCCGCCCACGCCAGCTCCACGCACCTGGAAGCGAAGGATCTCCCGGCCGCTCAGGGCCTGCCGGCGGCGGAATGGTCCCCGCTGCGCCAGGAGCAACACCTCCCCATCCGCCGCAACTGTCAGCCGGTCCTCCGACCACAGGGCCCGCAGCAGCTCCCGCAGGGCCGCCGCACCCCCGAGGGTCCAGAAGCTCAGCCACACCATCAGGAACAGGGCCACCGGCAAGGGCCCCTCACCGCCGGCCAGAAACGCGCCCAGGATCCTCCAGAGAGCCCAGAGGGCGAACACCTCCCCCGCCAGCCAGCCACAGAGCCAAAACGAAAGGAACGCCGCCACGAAGAACCGACCGGGGCCGACGGACCGGAAACGGAAGGTGGTGGTGGAGCCGATGCCAGCGTTCTCCGCCTTGCCCACAGCCTCTGCCTCCGGCTCACCTGCCGTCATCCGATGGGCCCATGCTGGCGAAGCCGCAGCGATGGGGCCTCCAGCCAGAAAAAAGCCCCCGATCCGCGAACGGAACGAGGGAAAAGGTGCTCAGCCCAGAAGCGGACTCAGCCGACGAACTCGCGGCTGGGGGCGGAGACGCCGGCGGGGGCGGTGCCCTTCAGGTAGGCCAGCATCGTGTCGGCGTCGGAGCACTCGAAGGGGTCGGTGGGGCAGTTGTCCTCGAGGCCGGGCTCCACGAACATCTTCTCGATGGTGCCGTCGTTGACGAGCATCGAGTAGCGCCAGGAGCGGGCCCCGAAGCCGAGGTTGTCCTTTTCGACGAGCATGCCCATCTTGCGGCTGAACTCGCCGTTGCCGTCGGGCAGCAGGAACACCTTGTCGGCACCCACCTGCTTGCCCCACTGGAACATCACGAAGGCGTCGTTGACGGACAGACAGACAATGCTGTCCACGCCGAGGGCCTTGAACTCGTCGTACAGGGCCTCGTAACGGGGCAGGTGGTTGGAGGAGCAGGTGGGGGTGAAGGCGCCGGGGAGGGAGAACACCACCACCTTCTTGCCCTTGAAGATGTCGTCGGTGGTGAGGTCCTGCCAGCGGTAGGGGTTGGGGCCGGGCACGGACTCATCGCGCACGCGCGTCTTGAAGACGACGCTGGGGACCTTTTCGATGGCAGCCATGTGAATGTGTGAAGAACGACTTGACGACCCGCCGCCCGGAGCAGCGTTCAGCAAGAGCTTAACTCACAGTCGGTCCGCCTTAGGGGGAAACCGGCTGAGTGTTTCTGCTCATCGGCCCTCCCGGGCCACCCCTGCGACCGGCCTACAGTCCACTTCGCCCGCCCCGGCCCTCGCCCCAGCCATGACCCTCTCGATGTACCAGGCGGCCGTTCCGCCGATGGCCCGCAGCCTCCGCAACCTGGCGGCGATCCTGGCCAAGGCGGCCGCCCACGCCGAGGCCCGGGGCATCGAGCCGGCCGTGCTGCTGCAGGCCCGCCTCTATCCCGACATGTTCCCCCTGGTGCGCCAGGTGCAGATCGCCACCGACATCGCCCGCCGCGGCCTGGCCCGGCTGGCCGGGGTGGAGAGCACCGCGCTGGAGGACAACGAAGCCGGCTTCGACGACCTCATCGGCAGGATCGAAACGAGCCTGGCCAGCCTGGAGTCCTTCACCCCCGAGCAGATCGACGGCACCGAAACCAGGCCGATCGAGCTGCCGATCCGCGGGGAGACGCTCCGCTTCAGCGGCCAGGACTTCCTGCTGTTCTTCGTGCTGCCCAACGTCTATTTCCACGTCACCACCGCCTACGACATCCTGCGCCACAACGGCGTGGAGCTGGGCAAGCGGGACTTCCTGGGCGCGGCCTGAGGCCCCCTCCTCCGCCCCCCCCTGGGTCAGGCCAGCGGCCGCCGCAGGGCCGCCGGATCGAGGCCCTCCCGCAGGGCCAGCACGATCCCGGCCGCCTCGGCGTAGCCGGCGGCCGGGATCACCGGCACTCCCAGGGCTGCGCCGTCCACCTGCAGCAGGCAGGGGTTCCCCTCGACGGCGATCACGGGCACGCCCCGCCCGGCGCAGGCGAGCACCGCCTCCCCCCCCAGGGCCCCCGCCGGCGCCACCACCGCCCCCACATCGGCGCCGTGCAGCAGGCCGTTACCGCTGGCCGGTTCGGGCCGCAGCGAGGGGGCCCGGCTGAGGCCCACCAGCACGCAGGGCAGGAAGGTGTGGCCCAGCTCCTCGGCCGCTGCCCGCGGATCCAGAGCGGGGTCGGGCGGCAGCGGCGCCAGGGCGGGGGCATGGGCACAGGGCACCCCCAGATAGCGCACCAGCAGATGGCTGATCACCGCCTCCGCCCCGGCCAGGGCATCCACCCCGCTGCCATGGCGGTAGGCCGCCAGGGCGTCGCTGCCGGGCTCATCGGGGAAGCGGGCCACCACGGCGATGGCCGTGGCCCCGGCGTCCCGCAGCGCTTCACCGGCCCGCAGCAGGGCGTCGGGGCGGCCGATGGTGCCCCAGCTGCTGCCGCTGGGACCGATCGAGAGGCTCACCTCCAGGGGGACGTCGCTGCTCAGCACCGGGCCGATCGTCAGCCCCAGGCTGGCGCGGCAGGCGTCGATCACCTGGCGGTGGCGCAGCACCAGCTCGGCTTCGATGCCCGCATCCAGCAGCACGCCCAGCCGCTGGCTGGGCACCGGCGCGAGGGCCAGCGCGCCGGCGGCGAAGCGGTCGAGGCTCCAGCCCTCCACGTAGTGGATACGCCGGTCGCTCCAGTAGAGGGAGGCGGCGTTCATCACGTTGGGGTGGGTGATCAGGCAGCCGCTGGCCGCCGCCAGCAGCCGGGCCGCCGGCAGGCCATCGCCGGCGAAGCCGCCCACGGCGCAGCCCACCCCGGTGGGGATCACCAGCAGGGTGGGCAGGGGCGGGGCCGCCGCGCTCAAGGGGCCGGTGCCACCACGATGCCCTCGAGCCGCAGGCCGCGGCGAGGATCCACCGCCGTGATCGCCCAGCGCAGGGGCTCGGCACCCTCACCGGCCAGGCGGCGGGCCTCCTCGCCGAGCGCCTGACGCAGCTGGGGCAGCAGCGGACCGGGACAGGCCTGCAGCCACAGCTCCAGGGGCACCAGGGTGCTCACTTCTGGAACTGGCCGAACTGGGCTTCGTAGAGGGCGTCCTCCTGTCCGGCCAGCAGGTCGAGGTCGGCGAGGGGATAGGCGACGCACAGCAGGGCATAGCCCTTGGCCTGCAGCTCGGCCTTGACGCCCATGGCATCGGGCTGGTGCACCGTGCCGCTGCGCAGCAGGGCGGCACAGGTGGTGCACACCCCCGAGCAGCAGGAGCTGGGCAGGGGCACCCCGGCGACCTCGGCGGCGCTCAGCACCGTCTGGTCGCTGCGGCACGGAAAGCTGTACGCGGCGCCATCCAGGCTGACGCTGATCTGGAAGCTGGTGGTCTCGGACACGGGGAAAGGGGGTCTGGGAGGGGCGGCACGGGGAGGGCGGCTCAGGCTCCCGGGTCGGGCCCATCCTCCCCGATCGCCCACCACTGCACGGGATGGGGAGCGAGGTACTCCCCAGGCGCGGCTGCGCCCGCCGGGCCGGTGAGCACGAAGTCGATGCTGAGCGAGAAGCGGATGTCGTCGGGATCCTCGTTGGGCAGCACCGCATGATCGACCGAGGCGGGGAACAGCAGCAGCAACCCCGCCCGGGGGGCCACGTCATGCCAGGGGCTGTTGAGAGCGGCATCGAACCCGATCGGCCCGTCCTGGCCCACCGCCAGCCCCGGCACCAGCTCGTTCACCTGGCGGGGGGCGAACAGGCGCAGGCAGCCGCTGCGGCCGCTGCCGTCGCCGTTGAGGTAGTAGACGGCACTGAGGTGGGCGTTGGGGTGGTGGTGGCGCCCCACCTGCTGGCCGGCCTCGCTGATCACCGGCCAGCAGCGCTGCACATGCAGCGCCACCCGCCGGCGGTCGAAGCCCAGCGCCACCAGGTAGGCCCAGGCATGGCCGGCCAGGGTGGCGATGAGGGGCGCGAACAGGGGGTCGTGGTGTAAGGCACCGGCGCCATGGACATCCCCGGTCCAGGCCACGTCCTCCTCCCCCTCGCCGGGATCCGCGCCCCGCAGCTCCAGCGCCCGCTGCAGCAGCAGGGCCGTGTCGAGGGGGTCGGGCGCCAGCTGCACCCGGCCCAGGGCCATCGGGAACAGGGGCTCGATCGCCAGGGCGGAGCCAGCGGGGGGGTTGGCCTCAGCCATGGGGGAGCAGCGTCCGGGCCAGGGAATGCTGCCCCAAGAGTCCGACACCGAGCCATTCAGCCGCCAGCCACCACCATCCCGCGACGAGCGCCGCGCCTGCTGGAGAAGCTGCGGGAGGAACTGGCCGTGCGCCACTACGCCCGCCGCACCGCCGGGACCTACGAGCAATGGGTGCGACGGTTTCTGCGCTTCCACAAACTGCGGCCGCCCCGGGAGATGGGGCAGGAGGAGATCAATGCGTTCCTCACGCACCTGGCGGTGGAGGGAGGTGTGAGCGCCTCCAGCCAGACCCAGGCCCTCTCGGCGCTGCTGTTCCTCTATCGGCACGTGCTGGGGACGGATCCGGGCGACCTGTCTGGGGTGGTGCGCGTCCGGGTGCGACGGCGGCCGCCGGTGGTGATGACGCCGGCGGAAGTGCAGCTGGTGCTGAGCCAGCTGGAAGGCACCACGGGCCTCGTGGTGTCGCTGCTGTACGGGAGCGGGATGCGGCTCATGGAGGCCCTGCACCTACGGGTGCAGGATCTCGACTTCGGCCACCGGCAGATCACGGTGCGCAGCGGCAAGGGCGACAAGGACCGCCTCACCTTGATGCCGGAGCGGCTGGTCGCTCCTCTGGGGGTGCACCTGGAACAGGTGCGCCTGGTGCATGGCGACGACCTCGCCGCCGGCTGGGGGAGTGTGCTGCTCCCCCATGCTCTGGAGCGCAAGTATCCAAATGCGGCAAGGGAATGGGGCTGGCAATGGGTGTTCCCCCAGAGCCGCCGCTGGCGGGATCCATCCAATGGCAGGGAAGGCCGGCACCACCTCGATGCCTCCATCGTGCAGAAGGAGGTGCGCAGGGCGGTGCAGGCCACGAGGATCCCGAAATGGGTGAGCTGCCACACCTTCCGCCACTCCTTCGCCACGCACCTTCTGGAGAGAGGCGCCGACATCCGAACCATTCAGGAGCTGCTCGGCCACAACGACGTGCGCACCACGATGATCTACACGCACGTGCTCAACCGCGGCCCCTGCGGCGTGCGCAGCCCCGCCGACCTGCTGTGAGCCGGACATCGCTGCCGTGGGCTGCGGCAACCCACCTCCAGAACGAGCAAGGTGCATCGCCGGAGCCATGGAGCACGCCACTTACCGCGACGGGACGGCGAAAGGGGGACCAGGGAACCTCTTTGCAGGACATCCACGGCAACCTGTGGCTGCATGGGCAGCAGACCATCAACCCGCTCATGACGGATGGCCAGCGCTTGGACCCATCAGAGGCACCGACCATTGCCAAGGAGCCTTTCTGGGTGCATAACGGCGAAGAGATGCATGCAGGTCAACGAGCAAGGATGGCGAGGAGACCAGTCACGACCAAGCCAGCTCCGACGTACGACGCAACAGCCCTCTGCATAGGCGGCAACCCGGGAAGCCCTTTGCGTGCATCACGGAACCACCCATTTAGTAGTT
>CAZBMT010000068.1:0-2873 GCA_964492645.1 uncultured Cyanobium sp.
CACCACCGAGCGCTCGTTGGCGATCAGGTCGATGTCCTCCAGGCCGCCCTCGAGGTCGAGGATCTCGGTGCGGCGAGGGGAGTCGTAACGGGTGCGGAGCACCTGGAGCTCCTCCCGGATCAGCCCCAGCACCCGCTCCCGGCGACCGAGGATGTCCTTGTAGTCGGCGATCTTGGCGACCAGATCCTCGTGCTCGAGCCGGATCTTGTCGGCCTCCAGGGCCGTGAGACGCCGCAGCTGCATCTGCAGGATGGCGTCGGCCTGGATCTCGCTGAGGCCATGGCGCTCCTGCAGCTGGGCCCGGGCGGTGGCGGTGTCGGGGGCGGCCCGGATCAGGGCGATGATCGGGTCGAGCTGGTCGAGGGCGAGCAGCAGACCCTGCAGGATGTGGTCGCGCTCCTCCGCCTTGCGCAGGAAGTAGCGGGTGCGCCGCTCGATCGTCTCGATGCGGAACTCGAGGAACACCCGCAGCATCCTGCCGAGGGTGAGCAGCACCGGTTCGCCCTTCACCAGGGCCAGCATGTAGGCGCTGAAGTTGTTCTGCAGCGGCGTCAGCTTGAACAGGTTGTTCAGCACCACCTGGGGGTAGGCGTCGCGGCGCAGCTCGATCACGATGCGCATGCCGTCGCGATCGCTTTCGTCGCGGATGTCGGCGATGCCCTCGAGCTTCTTGTCGTTGACCAGCTCGGCGATGCGCTCGATCAGGGAGGCCTTGTTGGTCTGATACGGGAGTTCGGTGATGATCACCGCGTCCCGGTCGGGGCGACCCTTGGCTTCCACCGTTTCGATGGAGGCCACGCCGCGCATGGTGATCGAGCCGCGGCCGGTGGTGTAGCTCTCGCGGATGCCGCGGCGGCCGAGGATCTGGCCGCCGGTGGGGAAATCGGGGCCGGGGATGATCGCCATCAGGGCGCGATCGTCGATCTCGGGATCGTCGATCAGGGCCAGCAGCCCGTCGATCAGTTCGGTGAGGTTGTGGGGGGGGATGTTGGTGGCCATCCCCACGGCGATGCCGGAGGAGCCGTTGAGCAGCAGATGCGGCACCCGGGCCGGCATCACGGTGGGTTCCTGCTGGGAGCCGTCGAAGTTGTCGATGTAGTCGACGGTCTCGGCTTCGATGTCCTCAAGCAGGCTGTCGGTGGTCAGGGCCTGCAGGCGCGATTCCGTGTACCGCATGGCGGCCGGGGGGTCGTTGTCGACCGAGCCGAAGTTGCCGTGCCCGTCGATCAGGGGCATCCGCATGGAGAAGTCCTGCGCCATGCGCACCAGGGCGTCGTAGACGGCCGTGTCGCCGTGGGGGTGGTACTTGCCAAGCACCTCGCCCACCACACGGGCACACTTCCTGTAGGGCCTGTCGCTCGTCAGGCCGAGCTCGTACATCGCATACAGGATGCGGCGATGCACCGGCTTGAGGCCGTCGCGGGCATCGGGCAGGGCCCGGCCCACGATCACACTCATCGCATACTCCAGATAGGAGCGCGACATCTCATTGCGCAGGTCGGTCTGGATGATCCGTCCGTCGGAGTTGCCGGGGGTGTCGCCGGGGGTGGATTCACCGGGTCCGGTTGGATCCGCCATGCAAGACCGTATGGGGCACAACCCACTCTATCGATGACCCTGCCGGCCCGGAGTGAATCGGCCCTGCGCCAGCGCCAGCGCAAGGGGGTGCTGCGGGTGAGGGCCGCCGCCGACTTCCGCCGGCTGGTGGCCGAGGCGGGGCTGGCGGAGGCCTACGCGGCCACCGACGTGGTGGTGGCCGCGAACGCTGAATTCACCGACCAGGGCAGCCTGCACCTCAACATCGGCCCCAGCGATCCGCCGATACGCTTCCGGGACGCCCAGCTGGAGTCCCTTGGCGCCCAGAGCGGCGGCGGCGGCGACCTGGTGCTGCCCATCGGCGGTGGGCTTGGCGAAGCCCAGCGGCAGGGCGGCGCCCACCTGCTCGACCGGCTGCTTCGGGGCGGAACCCTGACCCTCGCCGCCACCGGGGAGATCACCGCCCTGCACCCCCGCCGGGACCTGCAGGCCCAGCTGGATCTGGAGCGGATCGGCTCCGGCCGGCTGCTGCTGCACCGGGCGATCACCGAGAACGGCCTGGTGGCCGTGAGCAGCGCCGAAGGGGTGCTGCGCAGCCCCTGGGGCCCCGTGCTGGGACCGTTCGGCAATGCCCTGCACAGCTGCGGCGGCGCCGGCAGCATCGGCCTGACCATGCCCGGGCTGGCACTGCTGGGACCGGGATCGCCGGTGTTGGTGGCGGGGGCCATCGGCTGGGTGCTGGGCACCGGCAGCGGCCACCAGCCCGGCGTGCCCCGCTCTGCCGGGGGCCACGCCCTCAGCCCCGGGGCCGTTGCGGCGGTGAGCGTGGATCTGCACGGCCTGCGGCCCGAATGGCTGCGGCCCTGCTTCTTCGAAGGCCACGGCGCCGCCCTGCTGGTGGGACTGGCGGCACCGATCCCTCTGATCAACGAAGCGGTGGCCCGACAGGCCGCCTGCGGCGACGAGGACCTGGAGGCGCCGGTGCTTGATGTGTCCATTCCGCGCCGCCTGCGGCCCCGCCTCGGTTCGGCCAGCTACGCCCGGCTCAGGTCCGGCCGGATCCAGCTGGAGGGGCGCCGCGTCACCGCCGCTCCAGCCCACAGCCCCCGGCTGGCGGACGCGATCGGCGCCGAGCTGGTCACCTGGCTGGTGGAGGACCGTTTTCCCCTGCGCCTGCCGGTCCGGCCCCTCTCCGGCCGGGGCGGGCTGATTCCCCTCGACAGCTGAACTCCCTGCACACCTCCCCGGCGGCGGGGGAAAACGGCCGTAAGCTCCGCCGTGAGCTTCCGGCATCTGCCATGGCCGAGACCCCCATCAGCCCCGAGCCCCCCTCCAGC
>CAZBMT010000068.1:2973-8812 GCA_964492645.1 uncultured Cyanobium sp.
CAGCCCCGAGCCCCCCTCCAGCGTTGAGCCCCCCCCCAGCGTTGAGCACCAGGAGAACGGACCGTCGCCGCAGCCGTGGGCGACGGAGCCGGCCGTGAGCCTGCCGGACGCCGAGATCCATGGGCAGGAGCCCGTGGCCCATGAGCCGTTCGGCGGGGGCCCCGAAGAGGAAGGGGAACCGATCAGTGCCGGGTTCGAGCCCCTTGCCGAAGCCGACAGCGAGAGCCCTGCGCCGGCGCCGACACCCGTGAGCGACCCGGAACCCGGCATCACAGCCACCCTCGAGGTGCCCCCCCTGGAGGACTCCGCCGCTCCCGGCGGCGAGGGCGGCGGCGAATTCGATCTGCTGCTGCAGAAGATCAGGGACTGGCTGGGCAGCGGCGAACTGCAGGCCCAGTGGCAGCGCTTCCGCGGCCCCCTCAAGGGGCTGGCGATCCTGATCGGGCTGGTGCTGCTGCTGCGGGTCTATGCGTCCCTGATCGGCACCCTCGACAGCCTGCCCCTGGTGGGCGGCCTGCTGGAGCTGGTGGGCCTGATCGCCGCGGTCCGCTTCACCGCCACCCGGCTGGTTCGCAAGAGCGACCGGGACCAGGTCTTCGCCGACTGGAGCCGCCGCTGGAACGACTTCCGCGGCCGGGAGTGATCCTGCGCACGGGCTAGGGGCAGGGCCGTCGCGGCCCGGTTGATAGTTTGTGCCCACTGTGTCCGTCCAACGGTGAACATTCAGCTCGGTCGCTCCCGGACCGTACGCCGCGCCTACGGCATCGATGAGATCGCTCTGGTCCCGGGCGGTCGCACCGTCGATCCCGAGGTGACCGACAGCAGCTGGAGCCTGGGGGGGATCCAGCGGGAGATCCCGATCATCGCCAGCGCCATGGACGGGGTGGTGGATGTGGGCATGTGCATCGAGCTCACCCGACTGGGGGCGCTCGGGGTGCTCAACCTCGAAGGCGTCCAGTGCCGCTACGACGATCCCGAACCGGTGCTCGAAAAGATCGCCTCGGTGGGTCGCGACGAGTTCGTGGGCCTGATGCAGGACCTCTACAGCCAACCGGTCCGGGAGGACCTGGTGCGTCGCCGGATCGGTGAAATCAAGGCAGGCGGCGGCATCGCGGCGGTGAGCGCCACCCCGGCGGCCGCCCTGCGCTTCGGGGCGGCGGTGGCCGAATCGGGCGCCGACCTGTTCTTCGTTCAGGCCACGGTGGTCTCCACCGAGCACATCGGCCCCGAAGGCCGCCAGACCCTCGACCTGGCCGCCCTCTGCCGCGACCTCGGCGTGCCGGTGGTGATCGGCAACTGCGTCACCTACGACGTCACCCTGCAGCTGATGCGGGCCGGGGCCGCCGGGGTGATGGTGGGCATCGGCCCCGGTGCCGCCTGCACCTCCCGCGGGGTGCTCGGCGTCGGCATTCCCCAGGCCACGGCCGTGGCCGACTGCGCCGCCGCCCGCGACGACCACGAGCGGGAGAGCGGTCGCTACGTGCCCGTGGTGGCCGATGGTGGCATCGTCACCGGCGGGGACATCTGCAAATGCCTGGCCTGCGGGGCCGATGCGGTGATGATCGGCTCCCCGATCGCCCGTGCCGCCGAGGCCCCCGGCCGCGGCTTCCACTGGGGCATGGCCACCCCCAGCCCCGTGCTGCCCCGGGGCACCCGCATCAAGGTGGGCACCACCGGCAGCCTCGAGAAGATCCTGCGCGGCCCGGCCGGCCTCGACGACGGCACCCAGAACCTGCTGGGCTGCATCCGCACCTCCATGGGCACCCTGGGGGCCCGCACCCTCAAGGAGATGCGGGAGGTGGAGGTGGTGGTGGCGCCGTCCCTGCTGACGGAGGGCAAGGTGTACCAGAAGGCCCAGCAGCTGGGCATGGGCAAGTAGGTCGTCCCAGGTCTGGACGCCACGGCCTCAGGGCGAGATGGGGGCTAACCTCGTGACGTGGGGGCTACGGCTCGCACACTCCTCACACCCCCCGGCCCGGCGCGTCCGGGCTTTTTGTCTTCTCCGGCCCCACCCCGGGGCACTGGCTTCCGCTACGGCCTGCAACGCTGGCCCCACTCCCGGGAAAAGCGGCCGAACCCGGTTGCTAGATTCACTACAACCCGAGTCTGCAAGGAATGTCCAGCGCCGCCGCCGTCACCGACGCCTCCTTTGAGCAAGACGTGCTCAAGAGTGATGTGCCCGTGCTGGTCGATTTCTGGGCGCCCTGGTGTGGCCCCTGCCGCATGGTGGCACCGATCGTCGATGAGATCGCCAAGGAATACGAGGGCAAGATCCGCGTCTACAAGCTGAACACCGACGAAAATCCCAACGTCGCCAGCCAGTACGGCATCCGCAGCATTCCCACCCTGATGCTGTTCAAGGGCGGCCAGAAGGTCGACACCGTCGTGGGTGCCGTTCCCAAGAACACCCTCTCCGGGACCATCTCCAAATATCTCTGACACAGTTCCGCTGACGCCGCCCCTCCCCCCGAATTCCCCGCCGGCGGCGGGCATCAGCCCCCTTCAGGCCCTCGCCGAAGCCCTTCGCGGCCATCCGCAGCGCCGCCAGATTGAGCGCGCCGTGGTCTCCCTGCTGCAGGTGGCGCGCCAGGAGAAGGAGGAGGAGGAATGGCGCCTGATCGCCGGCTGTCTGGCCGACATCAGCGAAGCCCTTGAGGTCTTTCGCCCCAGGCGCAGCGCCCGCAAGATCAGCGTCTTCGGCTCCGCCCGCACCCGCCGCGACGATCCCTGCTACCTGCTGGCCGAAGACGTCGCCCGCCAGGCGGTGCAGGCAGGCTTTGAGGTGATGACGGGAGCCGGGGCCGGCGTGATGGAGGGCGCCAACAGCGGCGCTGGCTGCGAGCACAGCATCGGGCTCAACGTGGATCTGCCCTTCGAGCAGCATCCCAACCCCTACGTGAGCGCCTGCGACGGGCGCCTCCTCTACTTCCGCTACTTCTTCACCCGCAAGCTGTTCTTCCTGATGGAGAGCGATGCGCTTGTGGTGATGCCCGGGGGATTCGGCACCCTCGATGAACTTTTCGAGTGCCTCACCCTCATCCAGACGGGCCGGACCTCGCCGATTCCCCTGGTGCTGCTCGCGCCGGACGGCGACGATTTCTGGAAGGTCTGGAAGCGCAACGTGCACCAGGAGCTGGCCACACGGGGCCTCATCTCTCCGGAGGATGTGGACCTGATGGTGGAAGCGTCTGACTCCGAGGAGGCCGTAGCCCACATCTGCCGTTTCTACCGGGTGTTCCACAGTGCCCAGCTGGGGCAGGACCGCATCGAGCTGCTGCTCAACGCCGAGGTGCCCCGCAGCCTGCTGCCTGAACTCAACCGCCGCTTCGCCGACCTGCTGGAGGAGGGCGCCATCCAGACCGGCGAGGGCGTCGACGACAAGGGTCTGCTGCGGCCGTGCCTGTGGCTGCGTTTCGACAAACGCCGCGTCGGCCGCCTGTACCAGTTCATCGACCACCTCAACGGCCTCGACCTGCCGGCCTCGCCGGCCCTGGAGCATCCGGCCGAGCGGGTCCCGAGCCTCAGCCAGCCATGAGCCGCATCGGCCTGATCGACTACGGCATGGGCAACCTCCATTCGGTGCAGCGGGCCTTTGCGCGGCTCGGTGCCGAGCTGGTGGGCGTGCGCGACCCCGGCGAGGTCGAGGCCTGCGACGCCCTGGTGCTGCCGGGGGTGGGCAGCTTCGATCCGGCCATGGAGCGGCTGCGCTCGGCCGGGCTGGAGGCGTCCCTGCGCCGCTCCTGCGCCGGCGGCCGCCCGCTGCTGGGGATCTGCCTCGGCCTGCAGCTGCTGTTCGAGGCCAGCGAGGAGGGCCAAACCGAGGGTCTGGGCGTGCTGGCCGGCCGGGTGCGTTCCCTGCCGCGGGTGAAGGGCCATCCCCTGCCCCACATGGGCTGGGCCCCCCTGATCCCCGCCAACGCCAGCCCCCTGCTGCCGGCCGCCACGCCGGAGGCCTGGGTCTACTTCGTGCACTCCTTCGCCGCCGAGCCGGCCGACAGCTCAGCAGCCACGGCCCTGGTGGACTACGCCGGCACCCCGGTGACGGCGGCGGTCTGGCAGGGGACCGTCGCCGCCTGTCAGTTTCACCCCGAAAAGTCCGGACCCGTGGGTGAAGCGATGCTGCGCCGCTGGCTCGACTGGGTCGGCTCCCTGTGAGCCTGCGGCTGAGCGGCGGGCGCCGGCTGCATAGCCCCCCCGGCAGCACCGCCCGGCCCACCGCCGCCCGGGTCCGGCTGGCGGTGATGAACCTGCTGGCCCACCGGGTTCCCGGCAGCCGCTGGCTGGATCTCTGCTGCGGCAGCGGCGTGATGGCCTGCGAGGCCCTGCAGCGCGGCGCCGCCGAGGTGGTGGCGGTGGAGCGGGACCGCCGCATCGCCGCGGTGGCCCGGGCCAATCTGGAACTGGTGCGGCAGGGCCTGTCGGCTGAGGCGGAGGGCACCCTCCGCTGCCGGGTGAAGGCCGATGAAGTGCTGCGCTGGCTGGGCCGCACCGAGACCAGCGCTTTCGATCTCATCTACGCCGACCCCCCCTACGCCGCTGGCCTGTACGCCCCGATCGCCGCGGCGGTGCTAGGGGGCGGCTGGCTGGCTCCAGGAGGGATTCTGGTGTGGGAGTGCGCCAGCGATGGGGTGCCGGAGGTGCCGCCGGGATGGCGCTGTCGTGACCAGCGGCGTTATGGGGGAAGCACGGTGGCCCTGCTGGAGATTGCGAAGTCCTGACGGATGTTAACGCCAGCCGAACAATCTTCATCATCAATTCTCCCATCTGCTGCACATCGACAGCAGATTTCAAGTCGGCATCTCCGATGAAACCATTCGGCCCGGATTTGGATGGTATTCAGGTAAGGCCCCTCCGGCGCTCTCCGTCATGCCAGTCCATCAATCCACCCCATCCAGGCCATCCGCCACCCCTTTCTTCAGCGCCAGGCGCCTGCTGACGCGGGCCCTGATGGCAGCAGCCCTGATCGGCGGCGCCGGCATGGTGCTCTCTGCAGGCTCGGCTCAGGCTCAGGCTGTGGCCAACCGCTGCGCCAATGGCAGGTATCGGATCAGCTTCAACGACTGGGCAGGCACTGCCGGTGGGATTCTTTTCGGCGACAAGCTGTTCACCTACAAAAACAGCAGCTCCAATCTGGCGAGCATCACCGGAACAGAGGGTTGAGTTTGACATCTTCGGCGGAGACTACCTCTTCAACCTGGATTTCGAACCAATCTCCGATGTTTCGTCCTTCACCCTGGACTACGAAGTAGCCATCACCGATCCCAACAAGTTTTTCACGGCGGTTGATCTGGACAGCACAGTCAACACGCTTCCGGGCGGTCCGAACGAGTTCCTGGAAGCCACCTACAGCTTCGCGAATGGCAACAGTCCAATGGTTCTGATCAGTGAGGACGGTATTAAAGATGCTGACTTCGTCGACGGAAGGCCGACCGTCATGAATGTCAGCAATAGCTACAACTCCAATGGAGGGCAGATCGATTCCTTCCAGAACAGCTTCCAACAAGGCACCGAAGTGCCCGGTCCCCTCCCCGTCCTCGGTGCCGGTGTGGCCTTCGGCTTCAGCCGCAAGCTGCGCCGTCGCATCGACGGCGCACGCGTCAAGGCCTGACGTCCGCTGCTGAGACCATCGC
Organism: uncultured Cyanobium sp.; assembly: GCA_964492645.1. Taxonomy (GTDB): domain Bacteria; phylum Cyanobacteriota; class Cyanobacteriia; order PCC-6307; family Cyanobiaceae; genus Cyanobium. The sequence continues at coordinate 8,604 of CAZBMT010000068.1, forward strand.
GCGGCCCCGCCTCCCGGCAGGGCCTTTTTTCTTTCTTCAGCCTCACCACCTCCTGACCCTTCCCCCGGACCCGCCATGGCCGCCTCCCCGACGCGTTCCAATCAACCCTCCGACGATTCCAGAGCGATGGCCTCCCAGTTCGGGCTGCTCGCCATCTGCCTGCTGATCCTCTACCTCCTGGTTGTGCTGGCCGCCATCCTGCCGCCGCG
>CAZBMT010000069.1:0-8782 GCA_964492645.1 uncultured Cyanobium sp.
CCACGCGACGGATCGCTACCGCAAGGTGGACGATGTCCCCTACGGAGGCGGCGCCGGCATGGTGCTCAAGCCCGAGCCGGTCTACGCCGCGTTCGAGGCGATCCCGGTGCTGTCGCGCCGCCGCGTGCTGCTGATGAGCCCCCAGGGCCGGCCCCTGCACCAGCGCGACCTGCGCCGCTGGGCGACCGAGCACGATCAGCTGGTGCTGCTCTGCGGCCACTACGAGGGCTTCGACGAGCGCATCCGGCCGCTGGCGGACGAGGAGGTGTCCCTGGGTGACTTCGTGCTCACCGGCGGCGAGTTGCCGGCCCTGGTCGTGATCAGCGGCGTGGTGCGGCTGCTGCCCGGCACCGTGGGCTCACCGGACTGCCTCGAGGCCGAGAGCCACAGCGGCCTGCTGCTGGAGCACCCCCACTACACCCGGCCGGCGGAGTTCCGCGGCATGGCGGTGCCGGAGGTGCTGCGCAGCGGCGACCACGGCGCCATCGCCCGCTGGCGCCAGGAGCAGCAGGTGGCCCGCACCCGCGAGCGCCGCGCCGACCTGCTGGCCCTGTGGCAGGCGGAGCAGGAGACCTGAAGCGCGCCCCTGGAGCACGCGCCCAAGCCTCGCTCCGGCGACACTGGATCCGCCCCCAGTGCCCCCCATGCAGCTGCGCATCGGCAACGGCTACGACATCCACCGGCTCGTGCCCGGCCGTCCCCTGATCCTCGGCGGCGTGCGCCTGGAGCACCCCGAAGGCCTGGGGCTGGACGGCCACAGCGACGCCGACGTCCTGGTCCACGCCCTGATGGATGCCCTGCTGGGGGCCCTCAGCCTTGGGGACATCGGCACCCACTTTCCGCCGGAGGACGAGCGCTGGCGCGGCGCCGACAGCCTGGTGCTGCTGGAGCAGGTGGTGGCGCTGGTGGCGGAGCGGGACTGGCAGGTGCTCAACGTCGACACGGTGGTTGTGGCGGAACAGCCCCGGCTCAAGCCCCACATCGCCGCCATGCGGGAGGCGATCGCCGGGCGCATGGGCCTGGCCCCCGAGCAGGTGGGGGTGAAGGCGACCACCAACGAGGGGCTCGGGCCCACGGGCCGCCAGGAGGGCATCGCCTGCCACGCGGTGGCCCTGCTGCAGCGGCCATGACCGGTCGTCCGCACCGCCGGCTGGCTACCTTGCTGGCCGCCTTCTGCCTTCTCACCCTCGTGCTGGTCGGCCTCCCCGCCACGGCCCAGGCCGGCGGCCCCGAGTCCGAGGGGCCGGTGGTGGAGCACCTGCGGTTGAAGGTGCCTGCCGCCGCCCGGGGGGCCTGGCGGCAGGCGGAGGAGGAGAGCTGGGGACCCTGGCTGCGGCGCCAGGACGGCTTCCTGGGCCGGGACCTGCTCTGGGACGGCGAGCGCGAGGAGGGCCTGCTGCTGATCCGCTGGCGCAGCCGCCGCCAGTGGCTGGCCATCCCGGCCAGTGAGATCGAGGCGGTCCAGGAACGCTTCGAGGCCGTCGCCCGACGGGCCCTGGCAGCAGATGCAGGATCCGGACAGGCCGCCAACGCTACCGGCAGCGCCAACCCCTTTCCCCTGGTCCAGGCCGGCGAACTGGAATGGGTGGCGCACACACCGCCGCCGGAGGGGCTGGGGCGTTGAGCGAGGACGCCCGGCTCGACCTGGGCCGCCGTGGGCGCCTCGGCATGGTGGAGGCCGTCTGGGGCGAGCACAAGAGCGACGCGCAGATCGCCGCCGTGATGCTGGAGATGCGCCGGGCCGGGGAACTGGCCCTGGTCACCCGCGTGTCGGCGGAGAAGGCCGCGTCGGTGGAGCGACGGCTGCAGGAGTGCGTGGGCGGCCTCGGGGACGGGGCCGCACCGATCCACCACTCCCAGGCCCGCTGCCTCACCTGGCCCGCGCCGCCGCCGGCCGATCCGGCCCTCGGCCGGGTGGCGGTGCTCGGCGGCGGCAGCAGCGACCTCACGGTGGCGGCCGAGGCGCGCCTGGCCCTGGCCTGCCACGGGGTGGCCAGCGACCTGGTGCTCGACGTGGGCGTGGCCGGACTGCACCGACTCCTGGGGCAGCTGGAGGGCCTGCGCCAGGCCCGGGTACTGATCGCTTGCGCCGGGATGGAGGGGGCCCTGCCCACGGTGCTGGCCGGCCTGCTGCCCCAGCCGGTGATCGGGGTGCCGGTGGCGGTGGGCTACGGGGTGAGCGCCGGCGGCCAGGCAGCCCTGATGGGCATGCTGGCCAGTTGCGCCCCCGGGCTCACGGTGGTGAACATCGACAACGGTTACGGGGCCGCCATGGCGGCCCTGCGGATCCTGCTGATGGGACGGGCCGGCTGATCAGCTGCGGGGAAGCAGGGGAGCCGGCGAAGGGGCCTCGATCTCCAGCACGGCCTGGAGCCAGAGGGCCAGCGGGCGGGGCAGCCGGCCCTGCTCATGGCGCGCCATCGCCTCGAGCAGGACCGGAGCGTTGATCCAGCTGATCCGATGGGGAGGCATCGGCACCCGCGGCTTCTGAGGCGTAGTGTGGAGGGCGGCAGGCCGGCCGGCAAGGCCGCCGGTTCAGAGATGCTGCAGCTCGGGGTAGGCGGTGATCACCTGCTCGGTGCTCAGTACCTCGCCGGCCCCTTCGGGCTGCCAGATCACCTCGAGGGCCAGCAGATCATCGGCGCCGACGGCACCGAGCTTCTGGAGCGAGTCACGCAGGTCGTCGGCGCTGCCGGCCCCCTTGATCGCCAGGGTGCGGCGGCTGGCCACCAGCAGGGTGACGACGATGAAATCACTGGCGGCGTCGCTGGCGCCGGGGGCAACGGGGGCGGGCTCACTGAAGCGACGCCCGGCCACGTTGGCGGTGAGTTCGCGCTCCAGCTTGCTGCGCTCCTGCATGGAGAGCCGGTTGAAGGTGGATTCGGCGCTGGTGAAGGGCACCTGCCCCACTTCACCGTTGGCATACACCCAGAGATCGGGGTGGCGCAGCAGGGAAAGGCTGGTTTCCTGCAGCACCCGCTGCAGGCCGCCGCTGCTGGAGGTGTCGGACGATCCGGCCAGGCGCCGCAGATCGTCCTGCAGGTCGCGGGCCGAGGCCAGCAGCCCCACCTGGATCTGGGCGATGGAGACAGGCCCGTCCGGCCGGGGCCGGTAGGCCAGCTCGGAGCCGCCACCCCCCAGGGCCGGACCGCCGCCACCCCGAAGGGCGTTGACCACCACGCCGGCCACGGCCATGAGGATCAGAAAGCCGAAGAGGCCGCCGCCGCCGAAACCGAAGATCGGCACGATGAAGGGGAAGCCGATGCCGCCGCCCCGGTAGCCGCCGCCGCTGAAGCCACCGCCGTAGCCACCACCGCCGCCATAGCTGCGGGGCAGGGAGGGGGCCGAACGGAAGCTGCCGCCCCCGATGCGGCCCCCGCTGGCGGCCTGGGCCGCCGGAGGCGAAGCGATCACCAGGCCGGCCACCAGCACGGGCACGACCATCAGACCGGCCAGGCGCCGGAGCAAGCGGGAACCCATGACGTAGGACGTTGCAATGGCTGGAATCTAGGAACCACCCCCGACGATGGTGACCACTTCCAGCACATCGGATTCCACCACTGGCTGGACGGGCCAGCGATCCCGGGGAAGGATCTCACCGTTGAACTCCACCACCACCAGGCGCGGCTGGTAGCCGAGGGCCACGAGCACGGCATCCAGAGTCAGGCCGGCCGGGCAGCGCCGCGGTTCCCCGTTGACCTGCAGCAGCAGGTCTGCCGCCATCCCGCCGGTCATGCCTCAGCCTCCAGCCCCGCCAGCAGGGCGTTCACCGCCGCCCCGGGGTCGGCGGCGGCGGTGATGGCCCGCACCACCGCCACGCGATCGGCGCCGGCCTGGCGCACGGCGGCCAGGTTGGCGGGATCGATGCCGCCGATGGCGAAGCAGGGCAGGGGGGATTCCGCCGCCGCCTGGCTGACGTAGGCCAGCCCCACCGGCTCGCGGCCGGGCTTGGTGGGCGTGGCGTTGACGGGCCCCACTCCCACGTAGTCGCAGCCGTCGGCGACCGCCTGGCGCAGGTCCTCGAGCCGGTGGGTGCTGCGGCCGATCAGCCGGTCGGGCCCCAGCAGCCGGCGGGCCACCGCCGGCGGCAGGTCCCCCTGGCCGAGGTGGACCCCGTCGGCCCCCACCGCCAGGGCCAGGTCGATGCGGTCGTTCACCAGGAACAGGGCGCCATGGCGTTGGCAGAGCCGGCGCAGGGCGCTGGCCTGCTCGAAGCGCTGCCGGTCATCCACGGGCGCATCGGGTTTGGCGCGGTACTGCACCAGCCGCAGTCCCGCCGCCAGGGCGGCGGCCACCACCGCCTCCAGACCGTCCACCGGGCTGGTGATCAGGTACAGATGGCAGCGGCGCAGCAGGGCCCGGCGTCCGTCGCCATCGCGGCCGGCCCGGAGCAGGTCCACCTCCAGGTCGTAGAGGGCGTAGCGGATCGTCGCGGCCTCCGCCGCCAGCTCCGGGTCCTCGAGCCGGCCGAACTCCTCCAGCACCCGCAGGGCCTCCTGCACACGGCCGGCATTGGCGGCCAGGACGCCGGCGGCGCCCTGGCGTTCGGCCTGGGCCGGGTGGGCCAGGCCAGCCGCCGGGTCGCTGGCGGTGTGGCGGGCCAGTTTGTAGGGCGTCCGGTGCAGCCGCCCCAGGCGCTGGCGCAGGTCCTTGGTGCGGGCCACCAGGTCAGGCCGGTCGAGGGCGAAGCGGGCCCAGTCCTCCAGCACCCGCAGCCCTTCCCTGGCCCGGTCGAGGTTGGCATCGAGCAGCCGCTCGATGGCACCGCGCTCGAGGCCGGAGGCGGGCGGCGCCGGCTGGACCGGACGCTGCGACGGGACTGGGGGCAGGGGTGTCACCGGACCGGGGCGGGTGAGGCCTACAGGGTATGGGAGGGCTTCGTCCGGCGGGAGCTCGCGCCCTGGGCGGCAGAAGGCCGGACCGAAGGGGCCGAGGGCCGGGCGGGTGTCCTGCCCCCAGGGGCAAGGCCTCTCAGGGGGCTCCGAGCATCCGGCAGAGCTCCCCGGCCCGATCGGCATCCAGCCGGATCTGCAGGCTGAGGGCCTCGAGGCTGGCGAACGCCTGCTGGCGGCGCAGCAGCCGCAGCGGCTGGACGGTCAGCCGGGCGCCCGCCAGATCCAGCCGCCGCTCCAGCAGGTGCACCTCCACCGCGGAAGGGGCCAGGGGATCCACGGTGGGCTGGGGCCCCAGGTTCATGACCGCCGCCATCGGCCCCTCGCCGCCGTCACGCCAGGCCAGGGCCGCATAGACCCCCTCCAGCGGCAGGAACTTGCGGCCATCCACCGCCAGGTTGGCGGTGGGCCAGCCCAGCTGACGCCCGAGGCCCCGGCCGCTCACCACCTGGCCACTGAAGCGGTAGGGCCGCTCCAGCAGTCGTGCCGCCTCGTCGATGTCGCCGGCCGCCAGGGCGCGCCGGATGCGGCTGCTGCTGACCCGTTCGGCCCCATCCCACAGCATCGGCAGCACCTGCACGTCGATGCCGAAGCCGGCGCCGATGCGGGCCAGATCGTCCACGTTCCCGCAGCGACCAACCCCGAAGCGGAAATTGGTGCCCACGGCGATCCGGCGGGCCTGCAGCCGTTCGGCCAGCACCTGGCGCACGAAGGGCTCCGGGGTCAATGCCGCCAGCTCACGGGTGAAGGGCACCAGCACAAGCTGGGCGATGCCGAGGGGTTCGAGCAGCTCCAGCTTCTCCTCGGGCAGATCGAGCCGCAGCCGCGCCTCGCCGTGGAGCACCTCACGGGGATGGGGCCAGACGCTGACCACCGTGGGCACGGCCCGCCCCTGGCCGGCTGCCAGGGGGGCGGTGACGGCGGCGATCACGCGGCGGTGGCCCCGATGCAGGCCATCGAAGCTGCCCAGGGCGACGGCGGTGGGGCGCAGGGCGCTGGAGGGGTCGTGCAGCGGGATCAACGGCCTCGGCCCTCGCCGGCTGGATCCTCCCATGCCAAGTTTGGGAGCACCGCTCCCGTCTCCATGGTCGACCAGCTGGACCTGCAGCGCACGGCCGACGCCCTACGCCGCACGGGCTGGGTGCGCTTCTGGGTCCAGCTGGCGCTCGGAGTGGTGGTGGTGGTGGTGCTGCTGTTCAACAACATCGGCGGCCGCCTGGCAGCCAATTCCTCCCGTGCCCTGGGGCTGGGCCCCGGCCTTTCGCTCACCACCCTCTCGTTCCTGGTTCTGCTCTGGAGTCTGTGGCAATCCTGGCTGGTGGTGCGCTGCGGCCGGGCCCTGGCCAGCCCGGTGCGCCCCAGCCGGGGGGAGACCTCCCGGCTGCTGAAGCGGGGCCTGGTGGCCGATGTGGCCGGCCTGACCCTGGCCTCCGTGGGCTACCAGGCCCTGGCCGGCAGCCTGTTCGTCCAGGCCTCCCAGCAGGTGCCCGGCTTTCTCGGGGCCCAGCTGCCGGCGACGCCGGGCAGCGGCGGCCGGGTGGTGGGGCTGCCCATCACCTCGATCGAGATGCTCTCGGTGCTCAGCAACACCCAGGTGCTGTTCGCCCATGTGCTCGCGCTGATCCTCAGCCTATGGCTGCTGCAACGGATCTACCGCAGGAGCTGATCCCGGCGCCCCAGCGCCTCCACGGGCGGCAGCGACACCACGGCACCACGCCAGAACAGCTCGGGCTGCAGGGGTGTCAGGGAGGGTCCGCCCTGCTGCACCCAGGCCACATCGGTGGGCCATTCGGCCGGGCCGGCGCCGGTGCCCTCCAGATCGTCGACCACCTCGCCCGCCAGCCAGTAGTAGGTGCGGCCGCGGGGGTCGGTGCGTTTCTCGAACTGGTCGATGTAGCGCCGCACCGCCGTGCGGCACCAGCGCAGCGGGGCGAGGTCTGCGGCGGGCCGGGGCGGCACGTTGAGGTTGAGCAGCAGCCCCTCGGGCCAGCCGGCGGCCTGCATCCGCTCGGCCACATCGAGGGCCAGGGCCGCCGCCGCCTCGAAGCGACGCCAGTGGAAATCGGCGCTGCTCACCGCCAGGGCCGGCAGACCCTCGATCGTGCCCTCCATCGCCGCTGACACCGTGCCGGAATAGAGCACGTCGGTGCCGAGGTTGGGGCCGTGGTTGATGCCGGAGAGCACCAGGTCCGGCGGCTGCTCCAGCAGCCGGAACAGGGCCAGCTTGACGCAGTCGGAGGGGGTGCCGCTGCAGGCCCAGGCGGTGACACCCGCCGCGAAGAGCTCATCGGCCCGCTCCGCCCGCAGCGGGGTCTGGAGGGTGAGTCCGTGGCCGGTGGCGGAGCGTTCCCGGTCCGGGCAGACCACGGTGACCGTGTGGCCGCGGCCGACCGCCTCGGCCGCCAGGGCCTGGATGCCGTCGGCGAAGACCCCGTCGTCGTTGCTGATCAGGATCCGGAGCGGTGCCATCGGCCTCGACCGCGTCGACTGCCGGCAAGCTAGACGCTGCTGCCTACAGTCGCTTCCTTCCCCCGATCCGTCCCGTGAGCGCCACCGTCAGCCTGCAGCAGCTCACCGAACAGCTGGAGCGCCTGGAGGCGGAGGCCGCCGCCGCCATCGCCGCCGCCGAGGACGCCACGGCCCTCGAGGAGCTGCGGGTGGGCCTGCTGGGCAAGAAGGGACGGCTCTCGGGGGTGTTGGGCGCCATGGGCCGGTTGCCCGGCGGGGAGCGCCCCCTGGTGGGCGAGCGGGCCAACCGCCTCAAGGACCAGGTGCAGCGGCTGCTGGGCGCCCGGCTGGAGGCCGTCCGCAGCGCCGCCCTGGCGGAGCGGCTGGAACGGGAGAGGATCGACGTGACGGCGGGCTGCAGCTACGTGCCGCCGGGCCACCGCCATCCGTTGCAGAGCACGATCGAGGAGATCGTCGACATCTTCGCCGGCCTCGGCTACCGGGTCTCGGAGGGGCCGGAGATCGAGACCGACCACTACAACTTCACCGCCCTGAACATCCCGGAGCACCACCCGGCCCGGGACATGCAGGACACCTTCTATCTGGGGGGCGACCGGCTGCTGCGCACCCACACCTCCCCCGTGCAGATCCGCCACCTCGAGGCCAATCCCCCGCCGGTGCGGGTCATCGCCCCGGGACGGGTGTATCGCCGCGACGCGGTGGATGCCACCCATTCGCCGGTGTTCCACCAGGTGGAGGTGCTCGCCCTTGACGAGGGGCTGGATTTCAGCCACCTGCGCGGCACCGTCACCACCTTCCTGCAGCAGTTCTTCGGTGACCTGCCGGTGCGGTTCCGGGCCAGCTACTTCCCCTTCACTGAGCCCTCCGCCGAGGTGGACGTGCAGTGGCGGGGCCGCTGGCTGGAGGTGATGGGCTGCGGCATGGTGGATCCGGCGGTGCTGGAGGGGCTGGGGATCGATCCGGAGCGCTGGAGCGGTTTTGCCGCCGGCCTCGGTGTGGAGCGCTTCTGCATGGTGCGTCACGGCATCGACGACATCCGCCGGCTGTTCAACAGCGATCTGCGCTTCCTGGAGCAGTTCTGATCTCCCCCCATAAACTCGTTGGGCTCCCACGCGCGCGATCGGTGCCCCGGGTCGGACTGATCGTCAACGACGGCAAGGATCTGGCGATCAGCACCGCCGACCTGATCGAGAAACGGCTGACCGCCGCCGGCCTGGAGGTGGCGCGGGTGAGCAGCTCCGGTGGTGTGGTGGGTTTCGCCAACCCCGACCAGCACCTGCGTTCCCGGGGCTACGCGGCCTGTGTGCCCGCCAGCTTCGACGAGGAGCTGGCCCTGGCCCTGGTGCTGGGGGGGGACGGCACCGTTCTCTCCGCCGCCCGCCAGACGGCCCCGATCGGGGTGCCGATCCTGACGATCAACA
>CAZBMT010000070.1:0-8774 GCA_964492645.1 uncultured Cyanobium sp.
GGCCCTACCCGCCTACGTAATTGACGCGAGCCGCCTACGTAGTTGACACCGGGCACATCGGGGTGGCCAGTTTTGGGAGGCACCTTTGGAGGCCATGGTCTCCACCCTTCATGCCAAGAATGATTTGGAGCAAACCCGTAGTGCGCTGGAGCGTGATGGTCTGAGCATCCCCACCGATGTCGATGCCCAGATGCTGCGACAAGAGGCAGAAGTCCTGGAAACGAGGAAAGGGCTCCACAAGTTACTCAGCAGCTTGGCTGGCTCCTATAAGCGAGCAACTGAACTGGCTAGGAAACTCGGGATAAAGGAGGAATCGCAAGGACCACATGGCTTGCGGCGGCTTGCTGATTTTCTGGATCAGCAAGCGAGGTATCCAGCCGAGCGTGAGGCGAAATGGTGTTCAGACGGCCTGAACCTGAGGGAAGCCGTTTCCGTAGCCCAGGAGCTGGCTACTTACAAGGGACACATCAGTGCTCAACCGGCGACAGCCGCCTTTCTTGCTTTGGCACGAACCGCATCTTTAACCGATGTCCTGGCGGTGCTAGCGGTGTTTGACGGAGGCCTGGACGGGGATCTTCAAGCGCTGGCTACCCATGAGTTGTGGGCAGGCAGGAGTGTTGTGGGTTGGACCTTGGCTGAGCTTCGCAGTCAGCTTCAAACAAGTCATCGGGACCAAGAACTTTTACATCAGGCGACGCCCTATGCGGCTTGGGCCGTGGCTGCAGGCATCAATGACGGGGCCGAGATGGCGGGTTGGTTCGAGAATGTCTTGCGGGTCCAGGAGCTGGAGTCCCTCTTCCCCCTTCCTGAGCTTGAGGCCATCGTTGGCCCATCTCCTGATCTACAGCGGGTTCAGGAGGTGGTGACTGCAGCAACGGCCTACAAGCGACTGATGAGTGGCGGCGGATTGGGGAACCTGGACCCCCTTCTTCTCGGCCTTGCCAAGCTTGAACTGGAGCGACTTAGCGGGCTGGTCGGACGCCAGCTACTGCCTCGCCTGGGACAACTGCTGGCAGAAAAAGAGGTCATCCCTACAAGATGGGAACAACAACCGATCGGGGCGTTGCTGGCCTCGATTCAGGAGGCCATTGCTAGCTATCACCAGCTGCTCAACGACTGGGCAGCCCTCGGTCTGCAGGATGGCTTGTCGAGCAGTGCCTTGATCGAAGTACCTCTGGATCTCGAACTCCATAGCCGTCGACAGGGTGCGGTGATCAGTGCGACCTCCGATCTACATCAGCAGCTGGGTCCTGATCTTGCCGCAACTGCGCCAGAAACGTTAAAGGCTGTATTGGACTGGATTGGCCAGCTCCGGGAATTGCGGCTTCCTTTGGCGATGGAGCAGCGATGCTTGGAGCAGGGATCAGCTCAGTACATCAGTTCGCAACGCGCCAGAGGCTCGGATCTGATACGCGCAGTCGAGCAGGAGGAGCAGGCAGCCATGCAGTTCGCCGCCGTGGCGGAGTTCAGTCCGCAGTATGTGGGTGACGAATCAGTGGAGGAGTTGGAGTCATTGCTCCATGAGGAGTTGACCTTCTGGTTGGAGTCGGCCCTTTCCTTACGGGAAATCTTTCCGCAGTGGGTTCGTTTTCACCAATTGATGGAAGCCTTACCAGGCAAAGCGGACCGACGACTGGTTCAGGCGCTGATGGACAGAAACGTTCAATCCACACACTGGTGCACCATCTACTACTGGAATGTAGTGCGCAGCAAATTGGGAGAAATCGCAGAGGCCAGTCCTGCTCTCAAGGGTCTTCAGGCTGTGGATCAAGTGAACCGTCGCAAGCGGTTTTACCAAACGGAGGAGCGGCTTATGCAACTCGATCGCGCTGAAGTTATTGCAAAGATTCATCGCGATCGCCATGAGCTGCCGAGCGGCATCTACCAAGGCCGACGGGGTGAGTTCACTGAGTTGGGATTGATTGATAACGAAACCATCAAGCAGAAGCGGCATCGCCCTCTGCGTCATCTCTTCCAATACGCCGGAAATGCTCTGCGGGGGTTGAAGCCCTGCTGGATGATGTCACCCTCCACTGTTGCCTCGCTGGTGCCAAGGGAAGCGATCGATCAGTTCGATCTGGTGATCGTGGACGAGGCCTCTCAGATGCCACCTGAGCGCGCTTTTGGAGTGATCAGCCGCGCCAAACAGAGCGTTGTGGTAGGAGACCCAAAGCAGCTACCGCCGACCAGCTTCTTTATGCGCGGCTCCTCCTCAGAGGAGATGGAAGAGTCAGAAGAAGCGGACAATGAGGTTCTTGATGAGGAATCGATCCTTGATCTATGCACCAATAGCTTCAAGCCGGCCAGGAGGCTGAAGTGGCACTACCGTTCTCGCCACGGCAGTCTGATTGCATTCTCTAACCGTCAGTTTTACAACAACCAGCTGGTTGTCTTCCCTTCCTGCGACCGAGAGTTTGCCATCACACGCCACCTGGTGCAAACCCCCCGCTATGTGAGGAGCATCAACCTTCCAGAAGTGACCCTGGTGTGTGATGTAGTGCTAGAGCAGTTGGAACTGCACCCGGAGCGCAGTTTGGGGGTGGTGGCCATGAACGAGTCCCAAGCCGAAGAAATTTCAGAACAACTGGAGACGCTGTCCATTCACCATGCGGAATTGCGCCGCCGTCTTGATTTGACTGACAGTAGCGAGGAGCTGTTCGTTAAGTCTCTGGAAAAGGTGCAGGGTGACGAACGCGACACCATCGTCATTTCCACCACCTATGGCCCGCCAGAGCCGGGTGGTGCCTTGGCGATGCGCTTTGGCCCAATCAACCAGGTCGGTGGTCATCGCCGCCTGAATGTGCTGTTCACCCGTGCCAAGCAGGGGATTGAACTAGTCACGTCTATGGAGTCCAGCCAGATCCACCCCACAGCAACGTCCAGCCAGGGAGTCCATGCATTGAAGGATTACCTCAAGTATGTGGAAACCAGGAGCTTGGATACCGGCCGCCAAACCGGGCGACCTCCTGACAGTGATTTCGAGGTCGTGGTTGCCGAGGCTCTTGAACGCCATGGTTATCAGGTTGAATGCCAGGTGGGAGTGGCGAATTACTTTATCGATTTGGCCGTAGTTCATCCGATGCAGTCTGATCTCTATCTACTGGGAGTGGAGTGTGATGGTGCCACCTATCACTCAGCTCGAGCTGCACGTGATCGCGATAAGTATAGGCAATCGGTGCTGGAGAGCATGGGGTGGGAGATATACCGGATCTGGTCAACTGACTGGTTCGAGAATGCTGAGGCTGAGATCAAGAAACTGGTAGAGCATCTCAAGAGCATAAGCCCTAGGTTGTAGTCTTGCATTTCTTCTCGTTGAGTATGCATCATTTCACCTGAATCTCTAGACTCGCGAGGAATCAACGGGTGGCTCCATCCCGGAGGTTTGCTTATGCAGTAAGTGCGATGGTTATTTCTAGAATGATGTGGCTAATGTATCACTTTGTTGTGATCCTGGATAACACAATGCTGATTGCAGTATGAAGTGCCTACAATAGAGCTTAGAGGTTCTATGGCCCTACCGCATGACACCACCGTGCACCAAGCCCGCCACCTGACAGTCATTTTCTAGATACTGTGTTCATGCGGCCTGGTGATGGCAAGCGTTCGGCTCAACTCTCCGGTCGAGCCATCCACATCAGCGGCCACAACCTGCGGGCGACGGAACGGAAGCCCTTGCGGCAGCTCTCAACGTCTCTGCCGATGGTGGCGAGGGGACGCTCACCTTGTGCGCCCGATCCCCCTCACGACTCCGGCCGCCGTTTGGACTGCCCGTGGGGGAGGGTGAACGGCCCGGCAAACTGGCTGAAGAGCTGCTGCGCCACGTTGAGCAGGGCGGCATCGGCTTTCTCACCGCCAAGGTTGGTGAGCACCACCATCGCGAGATCTCGCTTCGGCTCCAGCCAGATGTGGGCGAGGTTCATCTCATTGGAGCCCGCGTGTTGAAGCAGGGGCTCAGGCGCCCAGTTCACCGTCACTTCGCCCCACCCCAACCCATACCCTCCTCGGGTGGGAGTGCCGGGTCCTCCCTTCGGGCCCACGGGGATCGCCACCACAGGGGTGTGGAGCTTTTTCAGGGTCGCCGGGCGCACCAGGGACGGCCCCCGTTTGCCCTCGCCCGCATTCCAGCCGGCCCAGCGGGCAAAATCCAGTACCGACATGTGGGCCGTACCGGCGGGGCCGATGATCGGCGGATTGTCGGCATTGGGACCCGCCAGCATCGCCTTGAGCTGGCCACCCACCACCTGATGGCCCAGCGGGGCGTCGATCTTGCCAAGGCTGGCCTGGGGGCCGAATCCAGCCGTGCCCAGCTGCAGGGGCAGGAACACCCGCTCGGTGAGCAGCTCCTCCCAGCTTTTGCCGCTGACGCGCTCCAGCATCGCGCCAACGATCACGTAGTTCATGTTCGCGTAGGCAAAGCGCGTGCCGGGCTTGCTCGCCAGGGGCTGCTTCGCAAACTGCCGCAGCAACCAGTAACGCAGGTCGTTGAGGTTGCCGTCTTGCCCGTTCGCCTGCTGAAGCAGCGTCAGGAAGGCCGCGTTGTCGCTGGGAACCCCGCTGGTATGGGAGAGGAACTGAACCAGGGTCACTCCCCCCAGCCCAGGCGCCAGTTGATCCGCCAGTTCCGGAAACACCTCCGCCAGCGTGGAGGTCCACCGCAGCTTCCCCTCTTCCACCGCCATCGCGGCCAGCAGGGCGGTCATCGCCTTGGTGTCTGAGCCCAGGTGAAAGCGGTCGGTGCGCTGAACGGGGATCTGGACGCCGGATCGGCGGGTGCCCACAGCGCCCACCGCCACCACCTTCCCCTCGATCACCACCGCCGCCGCCAACGCCGGCAGGCCATAGCGGCTGCGAACGGGCTCCAGCATCGCCTCCAACGGGATGGGCGCGCTGGCCGGCGGCACAGGGGCGGGTGCCGCACCTGCGGGAGGAACAGCCGCCGCCAGCATCTGCACAGCGAGCAGGACAAGGGGGACAGGGGCCAATCGCGCGCTCATCCCCGTGCAGAAGGTTCCACAGCTGAGCGTAGGGCTGCCGTACCGGCTCCGATTGCAGGGCCGCCACCCCCAGGCCCGGGGCCAGAGGCTGCGGCTGGGCTGGCGGCGCAGGCCCAGCCGGTTGGCGGTGGACAGGGCCTGCAGGGCATGGCTCTCAAGGAGTTTGCCTGTGAGCATTAGACCCCAGAACACCAAGAGGAGCTCGGCGACGATCAGATCCGGTGCCTGCAGGTTGCCGCCCGCCAGCCTTCTCCGGGCTGGGCCGTTCACCAGCAGGGCCTGAAGGATGCTCTGCCGATCGATCGGCAACGACGGCAAGCCGTTGAGCAGCTCGGTGTTATCGGCGTGGCGGGAGGCCTCCGTGAGATCCTGATGCGCGAACGTGCTCAGGGGCATGATCAGGTCCTCTGGGAGGCGGCTCCCCTGGCCGCTGGTGCAGGGTCAGATCCTCTCCGCGGGCGTGGCCGGGGATGCGCCGTCGACCTAGACTCCGCTTTTACGATCCCGCCGATCACCGCTACGCGATCCGGCAGCTCGACATCACCGATCCAACAGTGCTCAAGGGTGAGCAGTTCGACGTTATCCACTGCCGCTTCCTGTTGATGCACCTCAGCGATCCCCTCGCCGTGCTGCGCACCCTCGCCCGCTGTCTCACCCCCTCGGGCTTTCTGCTGGTGGAGGAACCCAACATGTCCACTTGGGCGGCGGCCGATCCCACCCAGACCGGAGCCAACCTCCTCAGCCGCGTGATCCGCTCCAAGCTCGAGGCCACCGAGGCGGCAGGCGTCTGGCGCAACGCCATCGGCCCCCGCCTACCCAGCCTCCTCAGCCAGGGCGGCCTGCGCGTGTCCGCCTGCGAGGGAACCTGCTTCGTGGGGGATCGCGCCGATCCCGCCCGCCTCGCCTTTGCCACCCGCTCCCTGCAGCTGGTGGCGGCCAACGCCATTGCCGCCGGCTCGATCACCGCCGCCGACCTCGAGGCCGCGCTGGAGCTGCTCGCCGATCAGCACATCAGCGTGGTGAGCCCCACGCTCTTCGGTGCCGTGGCCCATCCCGCCTGATTCTTCCTTCCGCCGATGATGAGGCACTGGCTCTATCTCGTCCTCGCGATCCTCGCCGAGGTGGTGGCAACAACCTCCCTGAAGGCCAGTGACGGTTTCCAGAAGCTCGTTCCCTCCCTCCTGGTGGTGATCGGCTACGCCGTGGCCTTCTACTTACTGTCCCAGACAATAAAGGTCATCCCCGTCGGCATCACCTATGCCGTGTGGTCGGGAGCCGGCGTCGTTCTGGTGTCGATCGCCTCGTGGCTTCTCTATGGCCAGAAGCTCGATCAGGCAGCCGTGTTCGGCATCGGCCTGATCCTCGCCGGCGTGCTGGTGATCAACCTCTTCTCGCACACCAGCTCCCACGGCGCCTGAGCCCCGCTCCCCCGGGGCGGCCGCGCCATAGGATCCCCCGATGCCCTCCTGCCCCACCGTCGGCTCCGCTGACACCACCACCGGTGGCTTGCCGTCGCTGGAGGAGCTGTTCCCCTTCCCTCTCGATGGCTTCCAGCTGGAGGCCATCGATGCCCTGAACCAGGGCCATTCGGTGGTGGTGAGTGCCCCCACCGGCTCCGGCAAGACCCTGGTGGGCGAGTACGCCATCCACCGGGCCCTGGCCCACGGTCAGAAGGTCTTCTACACCACGCCGCTCAAGGCCCTCTCCAATCAGAAGCTGCGCGATTTCCGCGAGCAGTTCGGCCACGAGCGGGTGGGCCTGCTCACCGGCGACCTGAGCCTGAACCGGGAGGCCCAGGTGGTGGTGATGACCACCGAGATCTTCCGCAACATGCTCTACGCGGAGATCGACCACCTCGACGACGACCCGCTGGCCGATGTGGAGGCCGTGGTGCTCGACGAGTGCCACTACATGAACGACACCCAGCGGGGCACCGTCTGGGAGGAGTCGATCATCCACTGCCCGTCGCGGGTGCAGCTGGTGGCGCTCTCAGCCACGGTGGCCAATGCGGGGCAGCTCACCGACTGGATCGAGCGGGTGCACGGCCCCACCCGGCTGATCCACAGCGACTTCCGCCCCGTGCCGCTGGCCTTCAGCTTCTGCAGCGCCAAGGGTCTGCACCCCCTGCTCAACGACGAGGGCACCGGCCTGCACCCCAACTGCAAGGTCTGGCGTCCTCCCAAGTCCACCCGCCGCAAGGGACCGAAGGAACCGCGGCCGCCCCAGCCGGAGGCACCGCCGATCGGCTTCGTGGTGGCCCAGATGGCGGAGCGGGAGATGCTGCCGGCCATCTACTTCATCTTCAGCCGCCGCAACTGCGACCGCTCCGTGCGCGACCTGGCCAAGGTGTGCCTGGTGGACCCCCAGGAGCAGGCGCTGATCCGCCGGCGGCTGGAGGCCTTCATGGCGGTCACCCCCGAGGCGGTGCGTGACGGCGGCCATGCCGACGCCCTGCTGCGGGGCATCGCCGCCCACCACGCCGGCGTGCTGCCGGCCTGGAAGGAACTGATCGAGGAGCTGTTCCAGCAGGGCCTGATCAAGGTGGTGTTCGCCACCGAGACGCTGGCGGCGGGCATCAACATGCCGGCCCGCACCACGGTGATCTCGGCCCTCTCGAAGCGCACCGAGCGCGGCCACCGGCCCCTGATGGGCAGCGAGTTCCTGCAGATGGCGGGGCGGGCCGGCCGCCGCGGCCTCGACACCCAGGGCTACGTGGTCACGGTGCAGAGCCGCTTCGAAGGGGTGCGGGAGGCCGGGGCGCTGGCCACCAGCCCAGCCGATCCGCTGGTGAGCCAGTTCACCCCCAGCTACGGCATGGTGCTCAACCTGCTGCAGCGCTACGACCTGGCCAAGGCCCGGGAGCTGGTGGAGCGCAGCTTCGGCCGCTACCTGGCGGGCCTGGATCTGGCCGAGGACGAGGCCTGCATCGCCGAGCTGATGGCCCAGCTGGCCACGCTCGAATCCAGCGGCGGCGAGGTGCCCTGGGACGATTTCGAGGACTACGAGAAGCTGCGCGGCCGCCTGCGGGAGGAGCGGCGCCTGCACCGGATCCTGCAGCAGCAGGCCGAGGAGACCCTCGCCCACGAGCTCACCCTGGCCCTGCAGTTCGCCAGCGAGGGCACCCTGGTGAGCGTCAAGGCGCCCGCCCTGCGCGGCCGGGTCACCCCGGCGGTGATCGTGGCCAAGGTGCCGGGCTCCGGCCAGTTCCCGCTGCTGCTCTGCCTCACTGACGAGAACGTCTGGATCCTGCTGCCCTGCCACGCGGTGGTGACCCTGCACGCCGAGCTCAGCTGCCTGCAGGTCGACCAGCTGGAGCCGCCGGACCTGCACCATGCCAATGAGCTGCGCCACGGCGACAACGCCAGCGGCGGCCTGGCCCTGGCGGTGGCCTCGATGGCCCGCCGCCACGACATGCACACCCCCCGCTACGACCTGGCCGGCGAGGTGCGCCAGCAGGGTGAGCTGGTGCGGCAGCTGGAGCAGGAGCTGGAGGCCCACCCGGCCCACCGCTGGGGCGACCGCAAGCACCTCAAGAAGCACCGCCGCCGCATGGAGGAGCTCCAGGTGGAGATCGAGGAGCGGCAGCGGCTGCTGCACCACCGCGCCAACCGCCACTGGGATACCTTCCTGTCCCTGATCGACATCCTGCGCTTCTTCGGTGCCCTCGATGGCGAAGAGGGGCTGGAGCCCACCGAGGTGGGCCGCACCGTGGCGGCCCTGCGGGGCGACAACGAGCTCTGGCTGGGGCTGGCCCTGATGAGCGGCCATCTGGATGCCCTG
>CAZBMT010000071.1:0-5835 GCA_964492645.1 uncultured Cyanobium sp.
GCCGGCTAACGGATTTGAACCGATGGCCTTCGCTTTACAAAAGCGCTGCTCTACCACTGAGCTAAGCCGGCAGGAGCCCCTCACCCACCCCAGTCTATCCCTGGGCCAGGGCCCAGAGCAGGAGCTGGGTGCGGCTGTGGCAACCGGTCTTGGCCAGCAGATGGGAGACATGGCTCTCGACCGTGCGCGGACTCAGCACCAGCTGGGCGGCGATGCGGCGGTTGCTGTCCCCCCGGCGCAGCAGGTCGAGGACCCGTTGTTCCGCCGGGGTGATCGCCACCGGGAAGACTTCCGCCATGGCCGGCCCCTGTTGCACTGCCTGCAGCGTTCCCGCCGGCCGTCGCCCGGCCTGGGCCGCCTCAGTCCGGATCGACTGTGGAGGGGTCACGGGTCGGTTCGCCGGCCAGGGGAACGGCCGGCTCCTGAGGGGCTTCGGGGTCGGGGGCCAGGGCCATGCCCGCGGAGGCCGCCGCCGCCACCAGGGCCGGCAGGGGCCGGGCCCGCTTGATCGGCAGGTTGGCCACCAGGGCGGTGACCCGGTCCTCGGTCTCCAGGCTCACATCCCCTTCCTCCAGGTCGATCTCCACGTAGCGCTGCACCACCTCGAGGATCTCCCGGCGCATCTGCTCAAGCAATTCGGGATTGAGGTCGCTGCGGTCATGGGCCAGCACCAGCTGCAGCCGCTCCTTGGCCATGGTCCCACTGGGCTTCTGGCGCCCCAGCAACCGTTGGAGGAAATCGAACAGGCTCATGGTGCTCAGAAGAGACCGGTGGTCTTGCGGATCTTGTTCATCAGCCGGGCGCGCAGGCCCCTGCGGACCTTGGAGGGATCCTCCAGGGGAACGTCCTCGCCCCGCAGGCGCCGGGCGATGTTCTGGTAGGCCTTCGCGGCGGGGGATCCGTTGCCGTTGAGGGTGAGCGGCTCCCCCCGGTTGGTGGACACGATCACCTGCTCGTCCTCCACCACCAGGCCCACCAGGGGCAGGGCCAGGATGTCGGTCACGTCATCGACGCCCAGCATCTCCTGGCTGGCCATCATCCTGGGTCGCACCCGGTTGAGCACCAGCTGCACCGGCGACACGCCCCGGGTGTTGAGCAGGCCGATCACCCGGTCGGCATCCCGCACGGCCGACACCTCCGGCGTGGTGATCACGATCGCCTCGCGGGCCGCGGCGGCGGCGTTCTTGAAGCCGTCCTCGATCCCCGCCGGGCAGTCGATGAGAACGAAGTCGGCCCGCTCGGCCACCATGGCGACGATGCGCTGCATGTCCTCGGGGGTGAGCCACTCGAGCATGCGGGGATTGCCGGCGGGCAGCAGGGAGAGATTCGGTTCCTGCTTGTGCTTCACCAGGGCCTGCTCCAGCCGGCAGGTTTCGGCCAGCACCTCCTGGGCCGTGTAGACGATGCGGTTCTCCAGGCCGAGCAGCAGATCGAGGTTGCGCAGGCCGAAATCGGCATCGAGCACCACGGTGCGCTCCCCCAGCCGGGCCAGGGCGATCCCCAGGTTGGCGGTGAGCGTCGTCTTGCCGACGCCCCCCTTGCCGGAGCAGATGAGGATGATGCGAGGGGAGGCTGACGTCACGGCGTCCACGGGCGTCGGGGCAGGCTAATCCCACCGGACGGAACGGCTGTGCCAAGGCCCTGAACTGCCGCTAGAAAGGCCCATCCCCACCACCCTGCGATGACCACTGCCCCCCACCGGCCCCAGCGGTTGCTGGTGATGCCCGACGACGGAGTGGAGGCGGTGGTCGAGCTGATCGAGACCGCCAGCGAGCAGTTGCTGCTCAAGCAGTTCAAGCTGCAGTCGGTGGCGGTGGAGGAGGCCCTGCGGCGGGCCCAGGACCGGGGGGTTGGCGTGCGGGTCATGCTCAACCCCCACACCTCCGGCGGCGACCGCTGGAACGATGAGGCCTTCGCGCGCCTCCAGGGCTGGGGCATCGAGACCGCCTGGACCAGCGAGGCCTTTCCGGTCACCCACGAGAACTCGATGGTGGTCGACCGCCACACCGCCCTGGTGGCCACCTTCAACCTGGCCGACAAGTACTTCACCGAGACCCGCGACTACGGGGTGCTCACCTACAACCCCGCCGTGGTGGCCCAGGTGACCGCCGGTTTCGAGGCCGACTGGCAGCGCGTCTTCTTCCAGCCCGATCTGGGCGTGGGGCTGGTGTGGAGCAGCGCCCACAGCCGCGGTCAGATGGCCCGCATCGTTGATGCCGCCACCCGCACGCTCTGGATCCAGCACCCCAAGTTCGTCGATGCGGTGATCCTGGAGCGGATCATCAGCGCCCGGGAGCGGGGGGTGAAGGTGCGGGTGCTGTGCGGCGGCAAGCACGGCATCAGCGACTGGGACATCTACGACACCTTCTCCTCGCTGCGGGTGATGCAGCGCTTCGGCGTCAAGGTGCGCAGGCAGCAGCGGCCCAAGCTGCACGCCAAGCTGATCCTGGTGGATGGGGCCTTCGCCCAGACCGGCTCGATGAACATCGACCGCAGTGCCTTCGACCTGCGCCGCGAACTGGGCATCGAGAGCGACGCCCCCGAGGTGGTGGCGCGGCTGCGGGAGATGTTCCAGACCGACTGGGAAAACGCCGAGAAATACAACGCCCCCGATCCCCTCGATCCCAAGTACCACGAGGAAGGGGAACTGCCTCCGGATCCCCATTTCGTCCATGACTGAGCCCCCCGCCCCCGCCCCGACGGCCGCTCCGCCCGGGCTGGGGCAGCTGTTCACCGGCATGCTGATGGTGGCCCTGTCCGCCTTCGGCGGCGGCCTCTCGGCCTGGAGCCAGCGGATCATCGTCGAGCAGCGCCGCTGGATGAGCAACGAGGAGTTCCTCACCGGCCTCACCGTGGCCCGGCTCTTCCCCGGCCCCAACCAGATCAACATGGCCGTCTACGTCGGCACCTTCTTCCGCGGCCTGCCCGGGGCGCTGGCGGCCCTGGCCGGGATGCTGCTGGTGCCCTTCACCCTGCTGATGGCGATCGGGCTGCTCTACTTCCAGTTCCACACCCTGCCCGCCCTCGACCGGGTGCTGGCGGGGGTCGTGGCGGCGGCGGCGGGGATGGCCCTGTCGATGGGGTTCAAGATCCTCGATGAGTACGGAAAGGATCCGGTGGCCCTGCTGCTGGCGGGGGTCACCTTCGTGCTGATGACCTTCTTCCATGTGCGGCTGGTGCCGCTGGTGCTGGTGGCCGGCCCCCTGGCGATGGCCTGGTACTGGCCGCGGACCCCATGGCCCGGCCCCCCGGCCGGAGAGCCCCGCTGATGCCGCCCCAGCTCCTGGCGGCCGCCGCCGAGACGGCCAGTTGCGCCCCGATGCGGCTCAACGACATCAGCCACCTGCTGCAGGTGATCGGCACCTTTCTGGGCCTGTCCCTGTTCTCCCTTGGGGGCGGCAACACCCTGCTGGCGGAGTACCACCACATCAGCGTCGACCAGTACTGCTGGCTCCGGCCCTCCCAGTTCGCCGACCTCTACGCCCTGGCCGAAGCGGCCCCCGGCCCCAGCTCGATGATCGTGGGGCTGCTCGGCATGGGGGCCGGCTGGCCCGAGGGGCCCGGCTGGGCCCTGCTGAGCGCCTACGGCGCCGAGGTCGCCATCCTGCTGCCCTCCACCCTGCTGATGGTGGTGGCCTGCCTGAGCTGGAACCGGCTGCGGGACTCCCCCTGGCGGGTGGCCTTCGAGCGGGGCCTGGGTCCGATCACCCTCGGCATCCTGTTCGCCGTGGGGGTCAAGATCCTCCAGACCGCCGACACCAATGCCCCCGGGGTGGTGGTGTCGCTTCTTGTGTGCGTGCTGATGCTGCGCACCCGGATCTCGCCGCTGTGGTTCATGGCGGTGGCGGGCGGGCTCGGGGCCTTCGGCCTGATCAACCGCTGATCTCCTCTCAACCGCTGAAGTCGGGCGTCGCCGGATCGATCCGGATCTCCCCCTCCACCAGCCTCGCCTGCTCGGCCAGCCCCGGCGGCGGCAGACCCTCGGGGCCCCGGGCCACCACATCGGCGATGCGCAGCTGCAGGGGTCTCAGCTGCAGGGCCACGATGCGGGCGTCCCGGTTTCCATTGATACCGGCATGGGCGACGCCCCTCAGCCGCCCCCACACCAGTACATCGCCTGCGGCACTGATCCGGGCGCCGGGGTTCACATCCCCCAGCAGCAGCACCGACCCCTCCCCCTGCAGATGGTCGCCGGCCCGCAGCGTGCCGCGATGGAAGAGCAGATCCGGCGCCGATGCCCCCGGGGCCGCGGCGGCCGGCGCGGGCCGCTCCGGTCGCGGATCGGTGGCCAGGCCCAGGGCGGCAGCGGCCACCAGGGTTTCCGGCCGGCGGCTGGCGACGCGTATCAGCTCCAGCTGCACCGAATCGAGCAGCCCCTGCAGCTGGCTCAGGTCGGGCAGCCGCAGCAGCCAGCCGCCCGCCTCCAGCACCACCGGGCCCGGCGGCGGCTGGCGACTGCCGAGGGCGTAGCGCACCTCCTCAAGGGCACTGGCGGATCCCTCCTCGGCCGGCAGCCGCAGCAGGTGGGGCTGCTGGCCATCGATCGCCTCGATCATTGCGGCTGCCACGACGGTGCCCTGCGGTGCTGCGAACCTAGAGGTCCCGCCCGCCGGCGCCGTCCTGCCGCCTCACCGCCAGGGCCGACCGCAGCGCGTCGCTGACCCGGGCCGGATGGATCAGCCAGGCCAGGTCGACCGTCTGGCAGAGGCTGGCCACCAGGGGCGAGCGCCTCTCGAGGGCCTGCAGCCGCTGACCGTCCCAGAGCCGCAGGCCGCCGGAGTAGGGGTGATAGCCCCGGCTCTGGCGCTGCTCCAGGGCGCAGCAGCTCTCCGCCACCAGGCCGGCCCGTTCGCACAGCCCCCGTGCCACCGCCAGCAGCTCGAGCCGGTCGGTCGGGGAGAGGTCGCTGACGTCGGTGGCCTTGGGCAGGCGACGCTCCAGCAGCCGCCCGCAGGGATCGGCGAGCTCCTCGGGCCCCTCCTCACGCCAGCGCACCAGGTGGTAGCCGGTGCGGATGTCGTCGTTGGCCAGGTAGCTGTCCAGATCGAGGTGGTCCCGGTCCCAGAGCCAGCGGGCCATGGTGGCGTCCGCCCAGACCAGGCCGGGGCCGAGCTGGCGGGCGACGCTGATCACCCGGTTGAGCAGCCAGTTGCAGACGATGTTGAGCCGGTGGTTGTAGACGCTCCGATACATCAGATGGCGCACCACCAGGTAGTGCTCCACCGCCATCAGGCCGCGGGGGTGAAGGGCCAGATCCCCGTCGGGCGCCAGGGTGAGGCTGGCGAGGATCCGCTCCAGATCCAGCTGGCCGTAGCGGGTGCCGGTGCTGTAGCTGTCGCGCAGCAGGTAGTCGAGCCGGTCACAGTCCAGCTGGCTGCTCACCAGGGCCTTGACGGCCCGGCTCGGGTGGCGGCCGTGCTCCAGCAGGTCCGCCACCAGGGCGGCCCGTCCCGGGGCGCCCCCATCGAGCCGGTCCCGCAGGGCGGGGTGGTCGCGGATCAGCCTGCCCGACCAGGTCTCATGCCGCAGGCCGAACATCTCCTCGCCGGAGTGGCTGAGGGGGCCGTGGCCCACGTCGTGCAGCAGGGCGGCGGCATAGAGCACATCCCGGTGCCGGGACAGGGAGGGATCGAACCGCTCCAGCTGCTGCAGGGCCAGCCGCGCCACCGCCAGCACCCCGAGGGAATGGGTGAAGCGGCTGGATTCCGCCCCATGGAAGGTGAGGAAGGCGGGCCCCAGCTGGCGGATGCGCCGCAGCCGCTGGAAGGGAGCGGTGTCGATCAGGTCGATCGCCAGGGCCTCGGCCGGATCCTGGCGATCCAGGCGGATCGCCCC
>CAZBMT010000071.1:5935-8771 GCA_964492645.1 uncultured Cyanobium sp.
CCGCTGGGGGTGAGGTAGCGGGCCACGGTCACCGCCAGGCCGCTGCCGTCACTCAGGTTGATCAGGGTCTGGATCAGCCCCTTGCCGAAGGTGCGGCTGCCGGCCAGGCGCGAACGGCCGCTGTCCTGCAGGGCCCCGGCCAGGATCTCGCTGGCGCTGGCCGTGCCGGCGTTCACCAGGGTGAGCATCGGGCCGCCATAGAGCTGCCCTGGACCCGCCTGCTGCCGGTCGGCGATGCCGCCCCGGTCCTGGGTCTCCACGATCGGCTCCCCGTCCAGCAGCCCATCGGCCACCGCCAGGCCGGCGGCCACGAGGCCCCCCGAGTTGTTGCGCAGATCCAGGATCAGCCCCTCGATCGGACCGCTGTCCCCGGGGGCGGTGAAGGCGGCCAGGGCGGCCCGCACCTGCTGGGGCACCGGCTCACTGAACTGGGTGATCCGCAGGTAACCGAGGCTGTGGCCGTCGCTGAGCAGGCGATGGCTGCGCACGGGCTGCAGATCCACCTCACGGCGATCCAGCAGCACTTCCGTCTCCTGCCCCGAGGGAGCGCGCAGGGCCACGAGCACGTCGCTGCCGGCGGGTCCCCGCAGGCGGGCGGCAGTGCCCTCCAGGCCCAGCTCCTCGGCTGGCGTGCCGTTGACCCGGAGGATCTCGGTGCCGGAGACGATGCCGGCCTCGGCGGCGGGGGAAGCGTCGAGGGGGGCGATCACCACGATCCGCTGGTCCCCCGTCCGCCGGCCCAGCTGCAGTCCCACGCCGGTCACCCGCCCCTGGGTGCTGGAGCGCAGGGTGGCGAACTCCTCCGGGCGCAGCAGGCGGGTGTAGGGATCGTCGATGGGGGCGAGCATCGCCTCGATCGCCGCGTAGGCCTCCAGCGAGTTGCTGATGGGCTGCTCCAGGGTCTTCTGGCGCAGGCGCCGCCACTGCACCGCCTCCAGCCGCGCCGGATCGACGTAGCTCTGGTTCACGAGCCGCCAGGCCTCCACCACCAGCTGCTGGGCGTCGTTGAGGGCCAGGGCCGGGGCAGCCATGCCGAGGGGCAGGCAGAGGAGCAGGCAGAGCCCTGTTGCAAACCATTGAGCCGCCAGGGAGCGGCGGGCCGGGTCTCTCACGGGGGGGTCGGAACGATCGGTAGACTCTCGCAACCCAAGCCCCACGCTGCATGGCGAACTCGTCCACCGGCGCCAAGTCGTCCCCGATCTATGACTGGTTCGAGGAGCGCCTGGAGATCCAGGCGATTGCCGACGATATCTCTGCCAAGTACGTCCCCCCCCACGTCAATATCTTTTATTGCCTGGGCGGCATCACCCTGGTGTGCTTTCTGATCCAGTTCGCCACCGGGTTCGCGATGACCTTCTACTACAAGCCCACGGTGGTGGAGGCCTACAGCTCGGTCCAGTACCTGATGACCGACGTGAGCTTCGGCTGGCTGATCCGCTCGGTCCACCGCTGGAGCGCCAGCATGATGGTGCTGATGCTGATCCTGCACGTCTTCCGGGTCTACCTCACCGGTGGCTTCAAGCGTCCCCGCGAACTCACCTGGGTCACCGGGGTCACCATGGCCGTGATCACCGTCTCCTTCGGCGTCACCGGCTATTCCCTCCCCTGGGACCAGGTCGGCTACTGGGCCGTCAAGATCGTCAGCGGCGTCCCCGCCGCCGTGCCCGTGGTCGGCGATTTCATGGTCGAGCTGCTGCGTGGTGGTGAGAGCGTCGGCCAGTCCACCCTCACCCGCTTCTACAGCCTGCACACCTTCGTGCTGCCCTGGCTGCTGGCGGTGTTCATGCTGATCCACTTCCTGATGATCCGTAAGCAGGGCATCTCCGGCCCGCTCTGAACCCGGTTCATCCGCTTAGCCTTCCACCATCGGTCACCAGCGCTCCGAGCCTTCCACCATGCACATCCTCAAGAAGCCTGATCTCACCGATCCCAAGCTGCGGGCCAAGCTGGCCAAGGGTATGGGTCACAACTACTACGGTGAGCCGGCCTGGCCCAATGATCTCCTTTACATCTTCCCGGTGGTGATCCTCGGGACGATCGCCTGCCTCGTCGGTCTGGCCGTCCTGGATCCGGCCATGCTGGGCGATCGGGCCGATCCCTTCGCCACTCCGCTGGAGATCCTCCCCGAGTGGTACCTGTACCCGGTGTTCCAGATCCTGCGTGTCGTCCCCAACAAGCTGCTCGGCATCGCCCTGCAGACCATGATTCCCCTGGGGCTCATGCTGATCCCCTTCATCGAGAGCTTCAACAAGTTCCAGAACCCCTTCCGCCGCCCTGTGGCCATGGGTGCCTTCCTGTTCGGAACCGTGTTCACCATCTATCTGGGCATAGGTGCCTGCCTCCCGATCGACAAGTCCCTCACCCTGGGTCTTTTCTGAGTCCTCGGTTGGCTTCCGCCTCCAATCCAATCCCAGCAAGCCGCGAGAGATCGCGGCTTTTTTTTGCCCATTGGCCCGGATCCTGCGCGCCGCGACACCACGGCGCTGCCACCGTTCCCCACTGGCCTTGATACCTCCGCTGCAGTCGGGATGGGGCAGGCCCCGTCCGGGGCTGGCCGCGCAACGTCGGTGGACCCTGGACCGGTGGTTTCCGCCCCAGCGGGTTTCCCCTCGCCCTGCCAGGCCACCAATCCCGCGCGGAGGCGGGCCTGGCGCGATTGGGCACCACCCAAGCCCTCTGGCCACCCCTCGCGCCGTCCAGGACAGCTCGGCAGCACGCACCAGCCTCTGTTGGGGATGGCCCGATCCAGTGCTGGGCCTCGGTCGGGGAACTCGGAAGCGGTGGGCCAGCATTCGCTCGGGTCCCGCCAACCCCGTGGTATGATTTTGGACTGCGC
>CAZBMT010000072.1:0-8757 GCA_964492645.1 uncultured Cyanobium sp.
CCGACATCTTCGGCATCACCCTGCCGATCGTGAAGCACTCCTGGGTGGTGCGCGACCCCGCCGACATCGGCCGCATCGTGGCGGAGGCCTTCCTGATCGCCGCCAGCGGCCGCCCGGGCCCGGTGCTGATCGACGTGCCCAAGGATGTGGGTGCCGAGGAGTTCGACTACACCCCCGTGGCCCCGGGATCGGCGATTCCCGCGGGCTTCAAGCGTCCGCCGGCCCCCCGGCCGGAGGCCATCGATGCCGCCCTGGCCCTGATCCGCCAGGCCCGTCGGCCCTTGCTCTACGTCGGCGGCGGCGCCATCGCCGCCGACGCCCACGCGGAGGTGCACCAGCTGGCGGAACGGTTCCGGCTGCCGGTCACCACCACCCTGATGGGCAAGGGGGCTTTCGATGAGAACCACCCGCTGGCCGTCGGCATGCTCGGCATGCACGGCACCGCCTACGCCAACTTCGCCGTCACCGAGTGCGACCTGCTGATCGCCGTCGGGGCCCGCTTCGATGACCGGGTCACCGGCCGCCTCGACAGCTTCGCCCCCCGGGCCCAGGTGATCCACATCGACATCGATGCGGCCGAGGTCGGCAAGAACCGGGTGCCCGACGTGCCGGTGGTCTCCGATGTCACACTGGCCCTGAAGGCCCTGCTGCAGGCCTCGGTCGGCGAGGGCTCCAACCGCCGCACCGACGCCTGGCTCGAGCGTATCGACACCTGGAAGCACCACTACCCCCTGGTGATCCCCCAGCCCAGCGGCGAGATTGCGCCCCAGGAGGTGGTGATCGCCCTGCGGGAGCTGGCCTCCGAGGCCTTCTTCACCACCGATGTGGGCCAGCATCAGATGTGGGCGGCCCAGTTCCTGCGCAACGGCCCCCGGCGCTGGATCAGCAGTGCCGGCCTGGGCACCATGGGTTTCGGCATGCCCGCCGCCATGGGCGTCCAGACCGCCTTCCCCGACGAGACGGTGATCTGCGTGGCCGGTGATGCCAGCATCCTGATGAACATCCAGGAGCTGGGCACCCTCAGCCAGTACCAGCTGCCGGTGAAGGTGGTGGTGCTCAACAACGGCTGGCAGGGGATGGTGCGCCAGTGGCAGGAGAGCTTCTACGAAGAGCGCTACTCCAGCTCCGAGATGACCGGCGGCATGCCCGATTTCCCCGCCCTGGCCGAAGCCTTCGGTGTCAGGGGCATCGGCATCACCGACCGGGCCCAGCTGCGCTCCGGCCTCGCCGAGGCCCTGGCCCATCCGGGTCCGGTGTTCGTTGACGTGCGCGTGCGACGCAACGAGAACTGCTACCCGATGGTGCCCCCGGGTGCCAGCAATGCCCAGATGGTCGGACTGCCCAGCCATCCCGAACTGGCCATCGACACCATCCGCCAATGCAACGCCTGCGGCAGCACCACCGCCAGTGCCCACCTGTTCTGCCCCAGTTGCGGCGCCAAGCTCTGACCCTGCTCGCAGTCCTGCTGGCCCTGGTGATCGCCGGGCCTGGCGCGGCCGCGGCGGCCGAGGTGTACCAGGTGCGCAGCGGCACCCTGCTGCAGGTGGGTGACGGCAACCGCAGCTACCCCGTGGAACTGGCTTGCCTGGACCTGGCGCCGGGCCAGGAAGCCGAGGCGATCGGCTGGCTGCGTCAGGCCCTGCCCCGCCGCACCCGGGTGAACCTGCGCCCCATGGGTCAGCGGGACGGCACCCTCCTGGCCCGGGTGAGCCTGATCGGCGACGGCTCCGACATCGGCGACGGCCTGATCGCTGCCGGCCTGGCCCGCCCGGAGCCCTGCCCATGAGCCTCAACCGCACCGCCAAGGGCATCGTTCTGGTGCCCACCCTGCTGCTGGGCGGGGCCTTCCTGGCCGCCGGCACCTGGGTCGACGGCCCCGCCGCCGCCAACCGGGGCCTGGCCCTCAGCCTCGGCGCCGTCCTGATGGCTGCGGGTCTGCTGGCCCAGCTGCTGCCCGAATCCGGCCCGCCTCCCGGGGACAGCGGCGCCGACGCCGACCCCTGAGCGACGACCAAAGATCACAGCCCTGTGCCAGCGGCTGCAGCCGGTCCCAGAGTCGGAGCAGTCTGGGCGGAAGGGATGCGGGACTCCGAACGGCTCGTCGTGCCCCTTGCCGAGGTCGGCCTTGATGCCATCGCCGAGGTGGGCGGCAAGAACGCCTCCCTCGGGGAGATGATCCAGCGGCTGGCACCGGCCGGCGTCCGGGTGCCGGGGGGCTTCGCCACCACGGCCGCCGCCTACCGGCTGTTCATCGGCGCCAACGGGCTCAGGCCGGTCCTCGCGGAGCTGCTCGACGGGCTGGACGCCGACGATCTGGCGGCCCTGCAGGCGGCCGGCCAGGGGGCCCGGGAGCGGCTGGGCCGGGCGGAACTGCCCCCACCGCTGGCCCAGGCGATCGTGGCCGCCTACCGGGAGCTCAGCGGGGAGCTGGCCTGCGGCGGCGGCCCGGCCGTGGTGGCGGTGCGCTCCAGCGCCACCGCCGAGGATCTGCCGGAGGCCAGCTTCGCCGGGCAGCAGGAGACCTTTCTGCACGTCGAGGGGGAGGCGGCGCTGCTGGAGGCCTGCCGGCGCTGCTACGCCTCGCTGTTCACCGATCGGGCCATCGTCTACCGGCAGCAGCACGGCTTCGATCACCTGGAGGTGGCCCTCTCGATCGGGGTGCAACGCATGGTGCGCTCCGATCTGGCCAGTTCCGGGGTGATGTTCAGCATCGACACCGAAACCGGCTTCCGCGACGCCGTGCTGCTGACCGCCGCCTATGGGTTGGGCGAGAACGTGGTGCAGGGCGCGGTGAACCCGGATGAGTGGCTGATCTTCAAGCCCACCCTGGAGCAGGGGTTCGCCCCGATCCTGAGCCGGCGACTAGGCAGCAAGGCCCTGCGGATGGTCTATGCCGACCCCGGCGGCGGCGATGGCCGGGCGGTGCGCAATGAGGCCGTTTCAGAGGAGGACAGCCGGCGCTTCGCCCTCAGCGACCCGGAGGCACTGACGCTGGCGCGCTGGGCCTGCGTGATCGAGCGCCACTACGGCGAACGCCGCGGCGCGCCCACACCGATGGACATCGAGTGGGCCAAGGACGGCCTCAGCGGCGAGCTGTTCATCCTCCAGGCCCGGCCGGAAACGGTGGAATCCCGCCGGGGCGCGGCGGTGCTGCGCAGCTGGCATCTGGAGCCTCACACGGCCGAAGAGATCACCAGCGGCCGGGCCATCGGCGCCTCGGTGAGCAGTGGCCGGGCCAGGGTGATCAGCGATCCCGGCGAGATCGCCCGGTTCATGGACGGCGACCTGCTGGTCACCCGCCGCACCGACCCCGACTGGGAGCCGATCCTGCGCAAGGCCAGCGGTGTGGTCACCGACCAGGGGGGCCGCACCTGCCACGCGGCGATCATCGCCCGGGAGATGGGCCTGACGGCGATCGTCGGCACCGGCGACGGCACCGCGCGGATCGCCGACGGCGACAGCATCACCCTGAGCTGCTGCGAGGGGGACGTGGGCCATGTCTACCGAGGGGCGGTGCCGTTCCGGGTGGAAGAGCAGGCCATCGGCGACCTGCCGGCCACCCGCACCCGGATCCTGATCAACGTGGGCAACCCCGAGGAGGCCTTCCACCTGGCCTCGATCCCCTGCGACGGGGTGGGCCTGGCCCGACTGGAGTTCATCATCGCCAACCACATCCGGGTGCACCCGATGGCCCTGCTGGAGCCCGAGCGGGTGACGGCGGCGGCCGACCGGGCGGCCATCGCTGAGCTGGTGTCGGGGTACGACGCGCCGGCCGACTACTACGTGGATCTGCTCAGCCAGGGCATGGCCCGGATCGCCGCCGCCTTCCATCCCCGGCCGGTGATCCTGCGCTTCTCCGACTTCAAGAGCAACGAGTACGCCCGCCTGCTGGGGGGGGCCGCCTTCGAGCCGGCGGAGGAGAACCCGATGATCGGCTGGCGCGGGGCCTCCCGCTACTACGCACCCGCCTTCCGCGCCGCCTTCGCACTGGAGTGCCGGGCCCTGCGGCGGGTGCGGGAGTCGATGGGGCTGGCCAACGTGATCCCGATGGTTCCCTTCTGCCGCACCCCCGAGGAGGGCGACCGGGTGCTGGAGGTCATGGCCGGCGAGGGGCTGGTGCGGGGGAGGGACGGCCTGGAGGTGTACGTGATGTGCGAACTGCCGAGCAACGTGATCGGCGCCGAGGCCTTCGCCGAGCGCTTCGACGGTTTCTCGATCGGCTCCAACGACCTCACCCAGCTCACCCTGGGGCTCGACCGGGATTCGGCCCTGGTGGCGGACCTGTTCGACGAGCGGCATCCCACCGTCAAGGACATGATCCGGCTGGCGATGCGCACGGCCCGCCGCTGCGGCCGCAAGATCGGCATCTGCGGCCAGGCCCCCAGCGACTACCCCGACTTCGCCCGCTTCCTGGTGGAGGAGGGGATCGACTCGATCAGCCTCAACCCCGATGCGGTCGTACCCACCCGCATCGCCATCGCCGCCATGGAGGCCGAGCTGACCGCCGCCGGCCCGGCGGTCAGGACCTGACGGGGCGAGGGCAGGTTCACCTCAGCAAGCGGCCTGGCGGAGCCGCACCGGCGCGGTGCGCTCCGGCGTCCCGACCCTCTCAAACCAGAGGCGCCAGAGCAGCAGGACATGGGCACCGCTGCGCACCGCGCAGAGCACCGCCAGACCCATGCAGAGGGGACAGTGAGCCAGACCCATCCGAAATCCGGCCCCGGCCGCGATCAGGTTCCACCATGGCACCTTTTGCGCCGTTGGCGACGATCCCGCCGTGCCCTAGAACGCCAGCAGCTCCCCACCACCCACGGCCGTGCTGCGCCTCAGCGAGCTGAAACTGCCGCTCGATCACAGTGCCGCCGACCTGGAGGCGGCGATCACCCGCCGGCTGCGACTCGCCCCCGGTGAACTGCGCGGCCACCATCTGGTGAAGCGCAGCGTCGATGCCCGGCGGCGCGGCGCCATCGCCCTGGTGTACTGCCTCGACCTGGAGCTCGAGGCCGGCGCCAGGCGCCGCCTGCTGCGCCGCCATGCCGGCGACCCCCACCTGCGCCAGGCCCCCGACAGCCGCTACCGCCCGGTGGCCCGGGCCGAGGGGAACGCCTCGGAGCTGCGTCCGGTGGTGGTGGGTGCCGGCCCCTGCGGCTACTTCGCCGCCCTGCTGCTGGCCCAGATGGGCTGGCGGCCGCTGCTGCTGGAGCGCGGCAAGGCGGTCAAGGAGCGCACCGCGGACACCTTCGGCTTCTGGCAGGGCCGCCGCCGCTTCGATCCCGGCTCCAATGCCCAGTTCGGCGAGGGGGGCGCCGGCACCTTCTCCGACGGCAAGCTCTACAGCCAGGTGAGCGAGAACCCCGCTTACATCCGCAAGGTGCTGGAGGAGCTGGTGGCGGCCGGGGCCGATCCGGAGATCCTCACCCTGCACCACCCCCACATCGGCACCTTCAAGCTGGCAACGGTGGTGCGGGGGCTGCGGGCCCGGATCGAGGCCCTGGGGGGCGAGGTCCGTTTCGGACAGCACGTGGTCGAACTGCTGCTGGTGGACGGCCCCGGGCGGCGCCTGGCGGGTGTGCGGCTGGCCGACGGTACGGCCGTCACCTGTGACCATCTGGTGCTGGCGCCAGGCCACAGCGCCAGGGACACCTTCGCGATGCTGCACCGCCTCGGTGTGGCCATGGAGCCGAAGCCCTTTGCGGTCGGGGTGCGGATCGAGCACCCCCAGGCTCTGGTCGACCGGGCCCGCTGGGGGGAAGCCGCCGGCCATCCGCGGCTGGGCGCCGCCGAGTACAAGCTGGTGCACCACGGCAACGGCAAAGGGGGGGCCGGCGCCGGCCGCAGCGTCTACAGCTTCTGCATGTGTCCCGGCGGCCTGGTGGTGGGGGCCACCTCGGAGGAGGGCTGCGTCGTCACCAACGGCATGAGCCAGCACTCCCGCAGGGAGCGCAATGCCAACAGCGGCCTGGTGGTGCCCATCACCCAGGAGGATCTGGCGCCCTACGCCCGGGAGGGTGAGGAGGCCCTGGCCGGGATCGCCTTCCAGCGCCACTGGGAGCGGCAGGCCTTTCTGGCCGGCGGCGGCGACTACCGGGCCCCGGCCCAGTGGCTGGAGGATTTCCTGGAGCGCAGGCCCAGCCGGGAGCCGCCCCCGGAGGCCGTGGAGGGCTCGTACCAGCCCGGCCTGCGCTTCGGCAGCCTGGACGGCTGCCTGCCGGACTATGTGCTCGATGCGCTCCGGGAGGCCCTGCCGGTGTTCGCCCGCCGCATCCCCGGTTATGCCATGGCGGGGGCCCTGCTGACCGGCGTCGAGACCCGCACCTCCTCGCCCCTGCGGCTGCAGCGCCACCCCACCGGGCTTGAGAGCCTCAGCACCCCGGGGCTCTTCCCGGCCGGGGAGGGGGCCGGCCATGCCGGCGGCATCCTGTCGGCGGCGATCGACGGCATCAAGGTGGCCGAAGCGGTGGCACTCAGCCTTGGGACACCACGCCGCTCCACTGCACCGCCCTGACCCCGTCGCGGCGCCAGGAATGGAACAGGGCCGGTTCGGCCACGGTGCAGAGCGGGCAGAGGCCGATCCGCTCCGGGCCGATCCCCTGGCCTTCCAGCTGCAGGGCCGTGGCCCGTCGGATGTCCAGCCGATCCCGGCCGGGGGCCGGATCCGGCAGCAGGGCGCCGCAGCGCTCCAGGTCGGCCAGGGCCTGCTCCGGCGGCGGCCCGCCGCCCTCCGGCGCCATGGCGGCGGACACCTGCAGGGTCACCGAGCGTTCCACCTGATAGCGGAACCCGGCCACGGCCGGACCGAGCGCCACCAGGAGCCGGTCACGGCTGGCGCCATCGGCCACCAGCGCCCCGATCGCCGCCGGCACGATCCTGGCCGCGACCCCGCGCCAGCCCGCATGGCAGGCCGCCACCCGGCCGCTGGCGGGGTCGGCGATCAGCACCGGGGTGCAGTCGGCCCCGCACACCCAGAGACTCTGGCCGCCCCGGTCGCTGCGCAGTCCGTCGGCCTCCGGCCAGGGCTCCCGGTCGGCGGTGGAAGCGGCCAGCACCGCGCCACCATGCACCTGGCGGGTGCGGTGCACCGTGATGCCGGCGCTGAGGGCGCCGGCCAGCTCCTCCGGGGGCCGTCCCTGCCACTGGCGGGTGAAGAAGCCGTGCTCGAACCCGTGCAGCAGGTCGCACTGCAGGTAGTGGCCGCCGTAGGTGCCCACCCAGGTCCAGCCGGGGAGGTCGTTGAAGCCGGCATCGGGCCGATCGAAGGGGGGGTCGAGCGCCTCAGCCATCCGCCTCAGCCCTCGGGCAGATCGCGCAGCAGCCAGAAGCCCTCGAGGGTGGGGGCCTCCTCGCTGGCCTGGATGGCGATGAACTGGAGCCCACCGGCCCGCTCCCGGGCCTCCGCCAGGACCTGCTGGGCCAGCCGTGCCTCCTCCTGGGGCAGTCTCGCCAGGATCCAGCGATCCTCGAGACCAGCCTCGAGCACCAGCTGGCCGGCGCTGACCTCCAGCCGGGTCGGCTCCAGGCCGGACAGCCAACCGGCGATGGCCAGGGCCCGCCGGCCGCTGAACAGCCGGATCCCTGGCACCGGTGTGGCGGGATCGATCGCGGACGGCAGGGCCACCAACCCGGGGAAGGCGATCTCCCAGCCCCCGGCCTCGGCCAGGGTGGCGGCCGGGAGGGTGGCCCAGCTCCAGCTATCGCCCCGGGCGGCCTCCGGCAGGGGCAGGGCGACGGGGGGAATCGGCTGGGGCGGCGGGGCGAGGGGGCCGGCCATGTAACCGGGTTCCAGGGGGTAGACGCTGGCCTGCCGCTCCCGCAGCCACTCGAGCAGGCTGTAGCAGCGCCGGCTGGGCACCAGCTCCAGGCCCAGTCCTTCGGCCGCCCGCTGCACCATGGCCCGCATCGAGCCGCGCCAGCAGCGCAGCCGCCGCGGCGGGCCATAGCCCTGTTCGGCGGCCGCCGTCAGGGCCGCCTGGATCGCGCCGCGCAGCCACTGGGAGTTGACGCTGGCGGCTGGACAGTCCATCGACCAACGGAAAGGTTCCGGCGCCGGCTGCAGACCCTCGCTGGAGCAGATCAGCACCTCCCAGCGCTTCTTGCCATCGGGCTCCAGGATCGGCCTGGAGTAGTAGTCGAGCTCCCAGTCGGGGCCGGGCGCCTGCACCGCTGCACTCATCCTGCGTCCTGTTCCTGCTGGCGCAGCAGCGAGCGGGCCCGCTGAGCCCGGTCCTCGGCCTCCGCCATCACGGTGTCCTTGGCGATCAGCAGCTCGCCGGGGGGTCCTTCGAGCAGGGCGGTGTTGAGGGCGATGCGGCCCCGGGCGGGATCGATCGCGGTGATCAGGGCCTTGAGGTGCTCTCCCTGCTGGAACGCCTCGCGCAGATCCCGCAGGGCGCCGCCAGTGATCGAGGACTGGTGCAGCAGGCCACTGACACCGCCCAGGTCGACGAAGAAGCCGTAGGGCTTGATCGACACCACCTGGCCTTCCACGAGCTGGCCCACTTCCAGGGTGGCGAAACGGGCGGCGGTGGCGGCCCGCTTCTCGGAGAGCACCAGCTTGCGGGTCTCGGCATTGACCTCCAGGAAGGCGACGCCCAGGGTCTGGCCGACAAGGGCCTCGTGGTTCTCGCCCTCGTTGAGCTGGGAACGGGGGATGAAGCCGCGCAGGCCCTCCAGGTCGCAGGTGACGCCACCGCGGTTGAAGCCGTTCACCTTGACCTGCACCACCTTGCCCTCCTTCTCCATCTGGCGCACCTTCTCCCA
>CAZBMT010000073.1:0-8645 GCA_964492645.1 uncultured Cyanobium sp.
CTCGACGGCCGCCGCATCGACCACTTCCCCAGCAGCTCCGACGAATTCGCCCGCTGCCGGCCAGTCTTCCGCAGCCTGCCCGGCTGGCAATGCTCCACCGCGAACTGCCGCACCCTTGAGGATCTGCCCCCCACCGCCATGGCCTACCTGCGCTTCCTGGCTGAACTGATGGAGGTGCCGATCGCCATCGTCTCCCTCGGTGCCCAGCGCGACCAGACGATCGTCGTCGAGGATCCGATCCACGGCCCCAAGCGCGCCCTGCTCAACGTCTGAGCCGGCGTCTCCCCCTCCCTCACTCGCTTCACAGCTCTCTCCTCACCCCCCTCCCGGATCCCCTTGACCAGCACCGCCAAGCGCTTCGACGTGGTCGGCATCGGCAATGCCATCGTCGACGTCCTCGTCCAGGCCGACGACGCCTTCCTCGAGGCCCACGGCCTTACCAAGGGCACCATGGCCCTTGTCGATGAGGAGCAGGCCGAACGGCTCTACGCCAGCGTCGGCGCCGGCCTGGAGACCTCCGGCGGCTCGGCCGCCAACACCCTGGCGGGCATCGCCCAGCTGGGCGGCCAGGCGGGCTTCATCGGCCGGGTCCGCAACGACCAGCTCGGGGCGATCTTCGCCCATGACATCCGGGCCGTCGGGGCCAGCTTCGAGACCCCCCCGGCCGCCAGCGGCCCCTCCACCGCCCGCTGCCTGATCCTGGTCACCCCCGATGCCCAGCGCACCATGTGCACCTACCTGGGGGCGTCGGTGGGGCTGGATCCCGCCGACCTCGACCTGGAGATGGTGCGCCAGGCGAAGGTGCTGTACCTGGAGGGCTACCTGTGGGACAGCGAGGAGGCCAAGCGCGCCTTCATCGCCGCCGCCGAGGTGATGCGCGCCAGCGGTGGTGAGGTGGCTCTCTCCCTCTCCGATGCCTTCTGCGTCGAGCGCCACCGGGAGAGTTTCCTCGAGCTGGTCGACGGCCATGTCGATGTGCTGTTCGCCAACGAGATGGAGATCACCGCCCTGTACGGCACCGACAGCTTCGAGGCGGCGGCCGACCAGGTCCGCGGCCGCTGCCGGGTGGCGGCCCTCACCCGCAGCGAACGGGGCTCGCTGCTGCTCAGCGGTGAGACGACCCTGGCGATCGAGCCCTTCCGCCTCGGCCCACTGGTGGACACCACCGGCGCCGGTGACCTCTACGCCGCCGGCTTCCTCTACGGCCACACCCGCGGCGAGAGCCTGGAGCGCTGCGGACGGCTCGGGTCCCTCTGTGCCGGCCAGGTGGTCACCCAGCTGGGTCCCCGTCCCCAGGCCTCCCTGCCGGAGCTGGTGGCCCGCCACCTGGGCTGAGCGACAGCTGCTCCCGCAGCCAGAGGCCGTAGGGCCCCTCGCTGGTGGCGGTCCAGTGGATCCATTCCGGGGTGTCGTAGCTGTGCAGCTCCACCAGGGCGCAACGCAACTCCTCCAGCTGCCCTGGGGTCGTCTTGAGCAGCAGCTGCACCTCCTCGCTCCGCTCCAGCCGGCCCTGCCAGTGATACAGCGACACCACCGGGTGCAGGCTGACGCAGGCCACCAGGCCCCGCTCCAGCAACTCCCGGGCCAGGGTCTCGGCCCGCACCGGGTCCGCTTCGGTGGTCAGCACCAGGCTCAGGGATGTGGGCGCAGGTTCAGGCATGGGCGCGGGCGAGGGCGGGTGCAGGGGCTGACTTCAGCCCTCCCGTCCACTTTTGTCCAGCCGAGCCAGCAGCGCCTCCAGCGGCAGGGCCTCCACCCGGTCGGGCTCCCCAGGCCGCTCCAGGAGCAGCAGGCGCAGACCCAGCGCAGCGCAGATCCGGTGCCAGCGGGCTTCGTTGGCGCCTCCGGAGCGGCGGCAGAGCACGGTGTCGATCTGCCAGTGGCGGCAGAGGGCGCGCTCGATGCGGCCGTCGCCCCCCGGCCGCAGGGGGGCCAACCGATGCGGCGGCACTCCTGCGGCCAGGGCCGTCGCCAGGGCCCCGCCCTGCGGCAGCAGACGGGCATGGTGCAGCACCCCCGGGGAGGCCGCCACGGCCTCGGCCAGGCGGCGGGCGCCGATGGCCAGCAGCAGCCGCTCCCCCGGCCGGCACAGGCGACCGAGACTGGCCAGATCGTCCAGGGGCTGGGCTGCGGTGGTGTGGAGGTCGGGCCGCAGCAGCCGCAGCAGGGGCTGGGAGCGGGCCGCGCAGCCAATGGCCAGGGCTGCGCTGATGCGCGTGGCGAAGGGGTGGGTCGCATCGATCACCCAGGCATAGGGGGCGTTCCGCTGGGCGGCGCCGGCCAGTTCGTCGGCGACCCCGGCCTCGGGGCCGTCGCCCCCCCCGATCGCCCCCACGGCCAGCTCCAGGCGGGGATGGGCGCCATAGGCCAGGGTGGCGGCCCGGCTCACCAGCGAGACCTTCAGGTGCCAGTCCCTGGCCAGGAGCTCCCTGGCCAGGGGCGGCCCCTCCCCCGTGCCGGCCACCAGCCAGATCCTGCCGTGGCCGCCCCCCCCGTCGCAGCCGCCGGCAGGACCGGGCGGACTGGCCTGGATCCCGTGGGGCGGATGCATCAGGATGGGTCCTCCCATCCGTTGGTCCGGGCGTGAATCACTGCTTGCTGGAGGTGGAGGTCCTGGAGGCGCCCCAGGTGCGTTACACCCAGGACAACCAGACGCCTGTGGCCGAAATGGCTGTTCAGATCGAGGGTCTGCGGCCCGATGATCCTCCGGGCCAGCTGAAGGTGGTGGGCTGGGGCAACCTGGCCCAGGACCTCCAGAACAGGGTGCAGGTGGGTCAGCGGTTCGTGCTCGAGGGCCGGCTGCGCATGAACACCGTCACCCGCCAGGACGGGGTCAAGGAGAAGCGGGCGGAATTCACCCTGGCACGGCTCCATCCCCTCAGCCCCGGCACCGGTGCCGCCCCTGCTTCAGCTCCGGCGCCGGCCCGCAGCCCGGCTCCCCTGCCGACCCCGCGCCCCGGCGGTGGCACCGCCAGCCCGGCCCCACGTCGGGCCCCTGCTCCGGCCCCGTCCCGGTCGGCGGCCGCCGTCCCCGAACCCGCCGCCCCCGTCTGGGACACCTCGCCGCTGGTCCCCCTGGGGGACGATGACGAGATCCCCTTCTGATCAGATCCGTTCGCCGGCCTGGTCGATCAGCTGACCCA
Source organism: uncultured Cyanobium sp. (assembly GCA_964492645.1). Classification (GTDB taxonomy): domain Bacteria; phylum Cyanobacteriota; class Cyanobacteriia; order PCC-6307; family Cyanobiaceae; genus Cyanobium. The sequence goes on from CAZBMT010000073.1 coordinate 3,144, forward strand.
GCTCCCGCTCCAGGGCCGCCAGATCCAGCCGCCATTCGCTCCAGCGGCCACTGTCCAGCTGGCGCAGCAGCCAGAGCCGGTCCTCCCCCAACTGGGTGAGCAGCTCGGCGGTGGAGGGGGCCTCCGCAGCGCTCCAGGGGGTGTCGAAGTCGGCGGCCGCCCCCATGGGGCCGGTGGATGCATCCACGGGGCCGGTGCTGAAGCCGTTGTCGGGGCTCGTTTCTGGGCTGGCCATGGGGCGGCGGGGCGGAGCCTGGGGACGCCATCCTGGCCCCCGCTGACGGAGAATGGGGCGATGCAACCGTTTCTCTCCCCCGGCAGCCTGGTGACCGTGGCCGGTGCCGTTCTCACCGTGATCGGATCGATCGCCTACGCCACCGACAGCCCCAACATCAGCCTGGCCGGCGTCTTCTATGGCGTGCCGATTCTGCTGGGGGGCCTGGCCCTGAAATCCTCCGAGCTGCCGCCCGCCGAGCGGCTCACGCCGGCCGCCAAGCTGCGCGACCTGCGCCAGCAGCCCGGCAACGAACCCCTGCGCAAGCTGCTCGCCGACGTCACCCGCTGGCGCTACGGCCAGAAGGCCCACCTGGAGAGCTCCCTTGAGGCCCTCAAGCTCTGGGATGAGGACGCCCCACCCCAGCTGGTGGCCGTCGAGGAGTTGGAGGCCGCCGGCGGCTACGGGCTGCGGCTGACGATCGAGTGCCACGGGGTGGCCTACGACCGCTGGCGGGATCGACAGGAGCGCCTGGGTCGTTTCTTCGGTCCCGGCCTCACGGCTGATCTGCAGCAGACCGACCCGGGCCGCCTGCAGCTGACCCTGCTGCCGGCCACCCCCCCTGGCCCGGCCCCCTCCGACCCTTCCCTTGCCGCCCCCGTCCCTTGAGTCCTGATCGGCACATCAGCGCGGAAGACACCCTCCGGGTGTCCGTGCTCAGTGAAGCCCTGCCCTACATCCAGCGCTTCTCCGGCCGCCGGATCGTGATCAAGTACGGCGGCGCGGCCATGGTGCGCGAGGACCTGCGTGACGCCGTGTTTCGCGATCTCGCCCTGCTGGCCTGCGTCGGCGTCCAGCCGGTTGTGGTGCATGGCGGCGGCCCGGAGATCAACCAGTGGCTGGAGAAGCTGGCGATCGAGCCCCGCTTCCAGGACGGCCTGCGGGTCACCTGCCCCGACACCATGGACGTGGTGGAGATGGTGCTGGTCGGGCGGGTCAACAAGCAGATCGTCAATGGCCTCAACCGGGTGGGAGGTCGGGCTGTGGGTCTCTCCGGCAGCGATGGCGGCCTGGTGCAGGCCCGCACGATGGGCGATGGCACCCTTGGGGTGGTGGGCGATGTGGCCCGGGTGGATCCCTCGGTGCTCACCCCCCTGCTGGCGGCCGGCTACATCCCGGTGATCTCCAGCGTGGCCCCCAATGCCGATGGCCTGGCCCACAACATCAACGCCGACACCGTGGCCGGCGAGCTGGCCGCGGCCCTGCAGGCGGAGAAGCTGATCCTGCTGACCGACACCCCCGGCATCCTCCGCGACCGCCACTCCCCCGCCAGCCTGATCCGCCAGCTCAGCCTCTCCGAGGCCCGCGGGCTGATCGCGGACGGGGTGGTGGAAGGGGGCATGACCCCCAAGACCGAATGCTGCATCCGGGCCCTGGCCCAGGGGGTGAAGGCGGCCCACATCATCGACGGTCGGGTGGCCCATTCCCTGCTGCTGGAGGTGTTCACCAACGCCGGCATCGGCACCATGGTGGTGGGCAGCCCCGGTCTGCTGGATGGCTGAGGATCCGCTCGCCGAGGCCCGGCAGGCCCTTGATCGCGGTGACTACGGCCAGGTGCTTCGGTTGCTGGAGCCCCTCCAGGAGGAGCGCTCCCCCATGACCGCCGCCGGCGCCGAGCTGCGGCTGCTGATGGCCACAGCCCTGATGGGACAGGGACGCACCGACCAGGCGGCCGCCTGCTGCCGCGGCCTGGTGCGCTGCCGCGATGCGACCCTGCGGGCCCAGGCCAAGGCCCTGCTGCTGGTGCTGGAGGCCCCGGAGCTGCGGCGTCCCAGCAACTGGTCGCTGACCCTGCCGGATCTGGCCGGCACCACCCCCCTCGAAGGGGTCGGCGCCGGGGTGAGCCGCCGCTCCCGCCGCCGCCCGGAGCCGCCGCCCCCCCCGCCGGTGGGGCCCACCCGGGCGCCGGTCGGGCTCGCGGTCGTGCTGGTGGTGCTTCTGCTGCTGGCCGCCCTTCTGGGGGGATGCATGGAGGTGCGCACCGAGCTGCGCTTCGAGGGGCCCGGCAGGCTCCAGCTCAGCCACCAGCTGCGCAGCGACACTGGCACCCCCTGGCAGCGGCGCTTCGTCGCGGCACTGGCGGGGCAGGCCGAGGGAATCCCCGCCCCCGGCCCTTTCCGCGCCTACGGCGGGGGCGGCGACCAGCGGGTCTCCACCCCCGTGCTGCCTGCCGGTGAGGCCCTCGGAGCCCTGGCGGGCAGCCTCGAGGTGGCGGGTCGGCTCAGCGGCGTCCCGCTGGCGGCGCCGGTGGTGGTCTGGGAGGAACGCAACTGGCTCCTTGGGGTCCGCCAGCACCTGCGGCTGGAGTTCGATCTCCGGGCCCTTGAGGCGATCCCGGGGCTGGATCTGGGTCTCGTGCTCGTCCCGGTGCGGCCGGCGGCAGTCCGGCGGGCGAGCCCCGCAGCCATCGCTGGGGCCCCTCGCGGCGACGGCGGCGAGCGCCGCCTGCTCTGGCCCCTCCTGCCCGGCCAGCTCAATGTCCTGGAACTGCGCTGCTGGCGCTGGAGCCCCCTTGGGCTGGGGGCGGCGGCGGTGGGCCTGGCCCTGCCGCTGGTGCTCGGACTGCAGGCGATCCGCCGGCGGCTGGGCTTCGGCCTGCCGGAGCTGCCGGCCTGACCCCCAGCCCTGGGAGCCGGGCCGCGTCCTCAGAGCTCCAGCGGGTCGGGATCGATCGTCAGGCTGACCCCCGGGGGCAGGGCCCGGCGCAGGTCGGTTTCGGGGGGCAGGGGCAGCGCCGCTTCCCCATCGGTTCCCCCCTCCGGCGTCCCCTGCGCCGCCCCATCCGCCCCCCCCTGGCGGCCGTGCAGCAGCAGCTGCCAGCGGCTCCGGCCCGCCACCCGGGCCACCGGGGCGGGGGCCGGGCCGATCACCACCCAGCCCGCCGCCTCCACGGCGGGGCGGATCCGTTCGGCCAGGGCGGCAGCGGCCGTGGCCGTGCCGCTGGCGGTGGGACCGGCCAGCCGCAGCAGGCAGGCCCGGCCGAAGGGCACCATGCCCGCCTGGCGCCGCAGCTCCAGTTCCTCGGCCAGGAAGGTGCCGTAGCGGCCGTCCACGAGATGCCGGATCACGGGGTGGTCGGGGCTGTAGGTCTGCACCAGCACCTCGCCGGGGCGTTCGCCCCGCCCGGCGCGGCCGGCCAGCTGGAGCAGCAGTTGCAGGCACTGCTCGGCGGCGCGCAGGTCCGGCCGGTGCAGCAGGCCGTCGGCCGCCAGCACCGCCGCCAGGGTCACCCGGGGCAGGTCCATGCCCTTGGCGAGCATCTGGGTCCCCACCAGCACGTCCGCCGCGCCGGCCGCGAAGCGCTCCAGCAGGCGGCGATGGCCATCCCGGCCCCGGGTGGTGTCCCGGTCGAAGCGGATCAGGCGCAGGCCCTCCAGTTCCGTCGCCAGCTGCTCCATCACCCGCTGGGTGCCGGCGCCGAAGGGCTTGAAGGCGGTGGAACCGCAGCGGCCGCACCGATCCCCCATCTCCTGGCGGTGGTCGCACCAGTGGCAGCGCAGCCACTCCCGCCCCTGGCGGCCGCCGGCCCTGGGGCCGCGATGGACGGTGAGGGCCACGTCGCAGTGGGGGCAGAGCACCACCTCGCCACAGCTGCGGCAGCTCAGGAAGGAGCGGTAGCCGCGCCGGGGCACCAGCACGACGGCCTGCTCGCCCCGCTCCTGCAGGGTCTCCAGACGGGCCATCAGGGGGCGGCTGATCAGGCGGCGATGGCCGTCCACCAGCTCCTGGCGCATGTCCACCAGCCGCACCGGAGGCAGCGGGCGCCGGCCGATCCGCTCCGGCAGGGGCAGCAGGCGGGTGTCGGCGGGCTGGCCACGGCGGCGCGGCTGGCAGCGGAACCAGGTCTCGAGGGAGGGGGTGGCACTGCCGAGCACCAGCCGGGCCCCAGACAGGCGGGCCCGCAGCCGGGCCACCTCCCGGGCGTGGTAGCAGGGCATCGGGCTCTCCTGCTTGTACGAGGCATCGTGTTCCTCGTCGAGCACGATCAGCCCCAGCTGGCCCAGCGGCAGGAAGACAGCCGAGCGGGTGCCCACGGCCAGGCAGGGCGCCTGCCGGCGGGCGGCCTCCAGGCAGCGCCGCCAGGCCACGACCCGCTCCCCGTCGCCCATGCCGCTGTGGTATTCGATCACGGCGGGACCGAAGCGGCGCCGGCAGCGGTCCAGCAGCTGGGGGATGAGGCCGATCTCCGGCGCCAGGATCAGCACGCTGCGCCCCTCCGCCAGCTCCCGGGCCGCCGCCTGCAGGTAGACCTCGGTCTTGCCGGAGCCGGTCACCCCCCAGAGCAGCAGGCTCTGGCCCGGCGGCGCCTCGGCGATGGCCGCCATCGCCGAGGCCTGGGCCGGACTGGGGGGCCGGGCGCTCTCCATGGGGACGGACCCCGCGCCCGGGCCGCCGGCCAGGACCGGGGCGCAGCCGGCCGTCGACGGGCCGCGGCCGGCCTCCCTCAGAAGCAGGCCCCGGCGCTCCATGGTGGCGATCAGGGAGCGGCCGAAGCCGGCCTCCTGCACCAGTTCCCGCAGCAGCCGCGCCCCCCCGTGGCTGGCCAGGTGGTCCAGCAGGGCCTGCTGGCGGGGGGTGACGGTGTCCCTGGCCGCGGCCGGGTTGGGTCGCACCGTCCAGAGGACCCGCCCCTGGGCGGGGGGACGGCGGGCCTGCCCCAGCCAGCCCGGCGGCAGCGCGCTCTTGAGGGTGCGGAACAGGCCCGTGTGACACTGCCGGGCCACCCCCTCCAGCAGGGCCCGCCAGAGCGGATCGATCGCGGCGCTCTCCAGGACCGCATCCACCGGCAGGACCGGGCGTCCCTCCAGGGCGGCGGGACAGGCCGTGGCCGTCGCCACCACCAGGCCCGTATGGGGCCGCCCCTGCAGCCGCACCCGCAACAGGTCGCCAACCCCGATGGCCAGGCCGGCGGGGTTGGCGTAGGTGAAGGTCCGCCCCTCCCGCCCGGCCTCCAGCCAGACTTCCAGCCAGCCTGGAGGGGCTGGCATCGGTGGGGAGGGTGAAGAGCTGGCTGGCAATCTTGCAAAGATCTCATGCGATTCCTAGGATGACGGGGTTGGGTCGCCCGAAAGGCGGCCGTCGGAACCGCGCAGAGTTCCGTCCACAGGGAAGACCCGCTGAGGATCCAGGGATTCAACCCCCATTCCTCCGGTCTGAGACCACCCGTGACAGCCCTGCACCGGCTCTGGCCGACTTCCACCATCCCAATCACGCTCCTGGAGCGATCC